>CAJUEI010000034.1 GCA_910585255.1 uncultured Lachnospiraceae bacterium | reverse complement strand
GAATGGATGCAGATGATATTTCTCTTCCGCAGCGATTTGAAAAACAAGTAGAATATTTAGAAAATCATTTGGATATTGTAATGTGTGGAGTAAAGGTTGAAATTTTTGGTTCCAATCCGTTTGAATGGGAATTAGAAACAGATACGGAAAAATTAGCTACTAATATTTTATTTTATTCTCCAAGTGTTCATCCAACTGTTATGGTACGAAGAGATTTTTTAGAGCAGTATCAAATACGATATAATAAAGAATATAAAGCTTCCGAGGATTATGATTTTTTTGCACAGATTTGCCGATATGGAAAAATTGCAAATTTAGAAGAAGTATTATTTCGTTATCGAATTATGAATAATAATGCAACTTTTAAAAATAGTACAATTGGTATGGAAATTTATAGTAATGTAATGGAACGCCAATTTCAGGAGTTAGGATTACACTTTAGTAAAGCAGAGATAGAATTATTATCCCCTCATTATTCTATAAAAAATTTAAAAGGAGATGCTGTATTAGAGGCATTACAAGAGATAGAATTATTATTACAAAAGATATTTCTTGCAAATGAAAAAATCAAAAGATATTCCCGTAGATTTCTATGGAAAACATTACAAAAACGATTTAAAGAAACATGTGGTTCTACAGAGTGGTTTTGTAAAGATTTTGATCGAAGTAAAGTCAATATGATTGAAACACATTCGATTTTTTGCAGAGAGGAATTTTATAAGGCAGAACCTGTAAAAGAGGGATTTGATCCTAAAGTTACTGTTTTAATTCCTACATATTGCAGTGAAAATTATATTTTAGGAACATTGTGGAGTGTTTTAGAACAAACATATCAGAATTTTGAGATTGTAATTGTAAATGAATATGGTTCAGACGATGATACTTGTTTTATTGCGGAAATATTTGGTGATAAACGAATTCGAATTATACAAAATACAGAAAAATTAGGTCTTGCAGAATCTTTAAATTTAGGAATTCGAGAGGCAAAAGGAATTTATATTGCTAGGATGGATGCAGATGATTTGTGTCATCAGGATCGATTGCGGCTGCAAGTAGAATTTTTAGAAAATAATAAAGATTTTGGTATATGTGGTTCTTGGCAGCATCATTTTGGTATAAAAACAGAATGGATTCATAAATGTTCTGTTTCTTATGAAGACATTCAGGCGGAATTGCTGTTTAATTGTGATTTGTGCCATTCTACTTTAATGCTTCGGAAAGAGTATTTTATAGAAAATAATTTATTTTATGATTCTTCTTATGCGGCAGAAGATTATGAACTCTGGACAAGAGCAGTAAGAAAATTTAAAATAGCGAATCTGCCTATGGTATTAGGAGAATATCGTGTAGGAGAATCCAATATTACTGCTAAGAAAATGGATATGTTATCGTTGGAATCGGGACAATTAGCAGCCCGTAATATTCAATATTATTTTAAAGTAAAAATTTCATCGGAGATGATTCCATTACAATCTGGCTGGAGAAATGAATTTGATAAGTTATCTGTAAAGGAGAGAAACAAAGCATTAGAAAAGGAAAAAGAAATATTAAAGAAAATTTGGAAAGTAAATCAGAGAGAAAAAGAATTTAATGAAAATAGTCTTTTAAAAACAATTAATAAAAGATGGCATATGATTACTAATACTTCGCAAGAAGAGGGAGAATGGTACGGGATAGAAGAATTGTTTCAAAAATATGAATATAATCATATTAATGTTATGATTATAAAAAATAGAGTACATTCTTTTTCAGTTAAACAATGGATAAAAAGAATATTGTGGAAACCTTATTATGCGATAAGACGCAGAACGGTAGATAAAATTATACAGAATATATGGGATGCAGATGGACATACTTATGATTATTATTCTAAAATAATGCAGCAGTGTTATGATATAGATGGACACCTTTATGATTATTATATAAAAATAAAACAGGAGTGTTTAGGAATACAAGATTTTTATAATAAAATTCAGTTAGAACAAAATCATAGCTTACAGGATATAATAAAACTATTGGATAGTAATCAATTAGAAACGATTTCTTTATACGAAAAAATAAAAGAATTAGAAGAAAAAATAGAGAAACAAACAGTAAAAATAGAAGAAATGGAGCAAGAAGGAGAAAAGCGAATTATTCATGAAATGATTACAAAAGTTCAAGAAATAGGACAAAATAAAGATAGAATATTAAATGAAGAATTAATAAAGATAAGGGAAATTATTTATCACACAGCAAAAGAAATTAATGAAATAACAGATACAAGGATTTGGAAAGCGGAGCAAAGCATCAATGAAATAACAGATGCAAGAATCTGGAAAGCAGAACAGAGTATCAATGAAATAACAGATGCAAGAATCTGGAAAGCGGAACAGGAAATCAATCAGACAACAGACGCACGAATTTGGAAAGCGGAACAGGGAATCAACCAGACAACAGATGCACGAATCTGGAAAATGGAACAGAATCTAAATGAAACAATAGAGAAAACTATTTGGGAGGATGGATGTAGAGCCGGTGAAAAAATAGAAAAAGGAATTCAAAAGGCAGAACAAAGTATCAATGAAATAACAGATGCACGAATTTGGAAAGCCGAGCAAAATATAATTGATATGCAAAAAGTATTAGCAGAATTATTGCTGGAATTTCAAAAACCGGGAAAAAAAGTAGTGTTAATCAATACACCATCACATGATAATCTGGGGGATCATGCCATTGCATATGCAGAGACAGCTTGGATAAAGGAGAAAACGGATTATTCTGTAATCGATATAGCCGGCGATCTCTATCGGCAGTATCATACAGTAATACATAAGTTTATAAAAGAGGAAGATATAATAGCAATTAGTGGCGGTGGTTATATAGGAAATTTGTGGGAATGTGAAGAACAGTTGGTAGAACAGGTCATCTTAGAATATCCCAATAATGCAATACGGGTGTTTCCGCAGTCTGTTTATTTTACCGATAATAAAGAGGGAAAGAGGGCATTAGCAAAAGCACAGGAAATTTTTCAGAAACATCAAAACCTTGTTTTATTTGCCAGAGAAGAGTTTTCTTATTTATTTTTAAAGGAAAACTTTCCAAAGTGCCAGATTGATTTTGCTATGGATATGGCTTTTTATTTACAAAAGCAAACAAACTTTTTCTATCATAAAGCACAAAATAGAAAGGGCATTGCCATTTGCTTAAAAAGTGATAAAGAGTCTATTTTTTCAGAACAAGAGAAGGAGGAAATGAATAAAATTACAAAAAAACAAGGCGAAAAACTGATTTTTACTGATACTGTAACGGGTTATCCTATTGATAAATGGCAGCGTTCCTTGGAATTGAGCAGAAAATTGGAAGAATTTTCCGGTTATAAATTAATCATTACCGATAGACTGCACGGCGTAATATTCTCTGTTTTAACACAGACGCCATGTATTATATGGAGAGGGGTTAGTTATAAAAATAAAGGAATTTATCAGATATTGAGCCGCTATATTGCACTACATTATGCAGAAAACTTAAAAGAATTTGAGAAAATTCTAGAAAACGGAATTCCGGTATGGAAGGTTATCGATCAGCAGGGCTTGGAACAGCAGATGACACAGGGCTTGGATCGTTTTGCAAAAACATTAGAAATAAAAAAGAGGATTTAACAAAATGGATAAAATGATAAAATTTATAGATCTTTACTGGCCAATTGAATATTGTAATTTTAACTGTGCATATTGTTATGTCCATCAGCACCGTGAGAATAAGGGAAAAAAGTATCACTGTTCCCATACACCGACAGAGATTCGAAGTGCTCTGTCAAAGGCAAGATTGGGGGGGACAGCTCTGTTAAATATTTGTGCAGGCGGAGAAACTTTATTAGAAGAGGAGATTGTTCCTATTATATATGAACTTTTAGAGGAAGGACACTATATTGGTATTGTTACAAATGGAAGTGTAAAAGAAAATATAAAAAAATTGGCAGCATTTCCAGAGAGATTAAGAAAACATTTATTTCTTAAATTTTCTTTTCATTATGAGGAATTAAAGCGGCTTCAGCGACTAGAAGAATTTTTTCATACAATAGAAATGGTAAAAGAAGCCAATCTCTCTTTTTCAATAGAACTGCCGGCATATGATAAATTTATCCCAGAAAATTCAGAGATTATAAAGTTATGTAAAGAAAAAACAGGGGCATTGCCGCATATCGCAACTTTGCGGGATGAAAGAAAAGAAGGATTTCCGGTTTTATCCGAGTACTCCTTTCAGCAGCTAAATGCGATTTGGGCTGTCTATGATTCGGAATTATTTCGAATTCGTTCAGATGTAATGGAAAAAAAGTATCGAGGATTTTGTTATGCAGGGGATTGGACTTGTACGATAAATTTAGAATCTGGAGAAATAAAACAATGCTTTCATGAGAGAACAATTGGAAATCTATATCAGGAAACCGAATTAAAATGGGAAGCTGTTGGAGATCATTGTCATTCCGAGTACTGCTATGCCTGTCATAGCTTTCTTACGCTAGGGGTGATTCCAGAATTAGAGATAGCTACCTGCTATGATGCTACCCGTGATCGAGAAAATGCAGCCTGGCTGACGCAGGAGATGAAATCTTTTATGCATCAAAAATTGTTCCAGAATAATAGAGAATACAGTGCCTTAGAAAAGGCTCAGATAAATGAAAGAAATCAGAATTATGAAAGAAAAAACTATCAGTCTCCATCTGATTTTGCTGAAAAACTGATAGTATCCATGAAAAATCAGCCGATAAAAAATAATTATTGTCTGGTGGAAGCAAGACATACAGCAGCTATGATTTATAAAGAATTGCCCAAAGAGATTTTGTGGATTAATCATATTTATAGTGGAAAAGAACAGGGAATCTCTTTGAAACATACTTTGCCTATTTTTCTTACAGCACTTGGAAGACAGTCGGAAAAAGCACAGGGAGATGAAATCTGGATTATAGGGCTGCTTGTGGATCATTGTTATTATGATGCGGAGGATATCTTTGAATCAACATGGCTTAAGAGAAATCGAATGTTAGGGTGGAGATCCTATGAAAATGAATGGAAACAAAAAAGTATAACCGGTTATATTCCAGAAGGGAAAGAAAAGAACTTATTATTAGAAGCCAATCGATGGCGGGGAATCTGTACAATACAGTTTCAAGGAAAAGAAATAGAGATTGATACATTTCAAGAAAAGGAGGATGGAATTCTCTATGTGCCGTTGGAATAATACTCCTATTGTAACGGTAGTAATGCCAGTCTACAACAGCAGAACACATCTGGCGGAAGCGATTGAGAGTATCCGCAGTCAAACCTTTCCTGATTGGGAAATGTTAGTGATAAATGAGTATGGCTCAAGAGATAGTTCGGCTGAAGTGATAGATTGGTATCAAAAAAAGGATAACCGCATTGTATTCATTCAAAATCAGGAAAAATTAGGTTTGGCAGAGTCCTTAAATAAGGGAATCCGTATGGCACAGGGAAGTTATATTGCCCGAATGGATGCAGACGATCTCTCTGATCCGACCAGATTAGAAAAACAGGTTCAATATTTGGAACAGCATCCAGAGATTGGACTGTGCGGAACATATCAGCACCATTTTGGGGCAAATATGAATTGGATTCATAAACCAGCTGTTTCACCGGAAGCCTGTAAGGCAAACTTGATGTTTGACTGTGATCTCTGTCATTCTACTGTAATGTTTCGTAAGGATTGTTTTTTGCAGCATCAATTATTTTATAATCCTTGCTATTTAGCGGAGGATTTTGAACTGTGGACAAGGGCAGTAAGAGAAATAAAATTTGCCAATATTCCAGAGGTATTAGGGAAATACCGATGGGACGGCACCAATATTTCTATTCAGAAAAAGGAACAGTTAGCAAAGGAAAATGCTGTTATTGTTGCTAATGCATTAAAACGGAATTTAGGAATGGTTGTTCCAAAGGAAGAATATTGCTTATTGGAAGGCTGGGGAAATCCCTTTTTAAAAGAAAAGGACAGGGCACGCCGAAAGAAAATGTATCAAAAACTGCAGGAATTACTGACAGATATTTATTATTGCAATCGGCAGCAGGGGTTTTATCAGGAACAGGCACTATTAAGTATTTTAGCTTCAAAATGGCGTTATGTGCGGTATGGAGAGCCGAGGAATATAGAAAGAGTAATTACTTCTATAGACGAAATCTTTGATCCAAGTTACAGACCAGACTATCGGATGATGTGGAGGACATATCGGGAAAGAAGAACAGGGTGGAGAGAGGATATTCGAAAAATATGGAATTATCTTAAAAGATAAAGAAATAGAAAAGAATTATTATCTAAAAATGTTTTTCTATTAGAGCTGCTGTACGAAGAATTATTTTTTGTACAGCAGCTCTTTGTATTTTTTATGTTATTTTACAGAAAATCGGGACTATGGTTAATCCGTAAACATCTGTACCCAGTAGTAACAGCCATTTGCATAATAGCATCCCACCCCGATTTTTCCGTAGTTTTTATTTAAAATATTGTCCTTATGTCCAGAAGAGTTCATCCAGGAATTCATAACATATTCTGGTGAAGTTTGTCCTTTTGCAATATTTTCCCCTGCAGCACGGTAGCTGACATTATAGTCTTGGTAAATCGTGAAACAGGAAGTGCGATCGGGTCTGCTGTGGCTGAATTGTTCTACTAATTCTTCGGCACGTTTAGAGGCACAGGCTGCTAAAGTTTCATCCCATTCTAGAGAAGGCTGTCCTGCTGCTTCACGCTCTTGATTTACAATTTCATAGACTTTTTTGGCATAACTTTCCGTTGAGTAATCAGCCGTTGTCTCGGAAGTGATTTGATTGAAAACAGGTACCGTTTCAGAGGAAGTGATAGGAACAAGTCGAATCTGAACAATGCCGTTTTCCGTCCATGCACCGTCAGGATTTACTTGATATCCGTCAGGAGTAGTGGTATTGGACAGCATATATCCGTCTTTGTTAAAGTAATAACATTCCGCTTTGCCATCATGATTTCCGTCAATCCACTGCCAGGTGTTGGCTGGCCAGGTGCCGTCAGGATTTTCATACCAGTATCCGGTGGAATTTAACTGCCATCCGGCAGCAAAACAACTGGTATGCATAGTGGCAGTTATTGCAGCAGCAACTGCTAGTGTTAAAATTTTTTTCATAGAATCTCCTTTCTGTTAAAGAAAATAAAATTTGTTATCCGGGAAAAGGTCTGGTCTTATGTATCGTGTTTTTTATTAGAATATACTATGTTAGAAAATAGGGACAGACTTATCATAAACAATTTTTGAAAAAAATGCAATCTCTCTTTGCAAATTTGTTTTGGAAAGTTTTAGAACTTATAAAAAGTAAGTATAAAAAGTTTTTAACCTTATCAAGGAAGTCCCCCGCTTCTAAGCCGCCAAGGCGAAAACGGTGGGTTGGGACTTTCTTGTTTCAGTGGGAGTGCAGACTCCCACTGAAAAGCTGCGATAGCAGTTATGAGCAAGTAGCGAAGCGGATTGCGAATATCCGATTTGACTAAGCTTTTTAGATAAGTTCCTGAAAGTTGCTATAACGGAATCGATATTCTTAAAAAATATATCGATGTGTGTAAGGGAGACTGTGGAGAATCGGATTGGATGTGCTTGAAAAAAGGAAATTTTTTGAGTACAATGAAATTATAGCAGGAAAGAGGATTTGAAGAAGCATCTGCCATACATTTATGTAGAAAGGCGGTGGATGCCGTTGAAAGCAGATACGGTTACAAAGGATTATGTAAAAGATGCGGGCGTGTTTGCCGATATTTTCAATTATTATATTTACGGTGGGCGTCAGGAGCAGATTATTGGGATAGAGTATAGACTCTGCCAAATAATTTGTTCTGGCTATTTTATGTATAAGAAGTATAAATCTTGATATAGAGTAACTGCCATTTGGATATTACTTATTTAAAGGGAAAATTTTACTTGTAGAAACAAAAAAATTGTTGTATAGTAAAAACGAAAAATTCTGTTTTTTAGATAGGTTGAGTATTTTGGATAAATTTTCTTCAATAAAATTTGAAGGTAAAATAGAAGTCGTGTGGTCTTTTTAGAAAATATAGAAGTGGAAAGCAACGTAAAAGAAAGGAGAAGCTGTTTTATAAAATATTTTAAAGCGATGGCAGATCGTTATTTTTATAGTAAGCAGTAGAGTATATGTTATATCAGATATGTAATGGCACAGTAGAGTTAGGTGCAGAAACAATATTAAAGAAAATTAATTTTGAAATTCGTGATACAGAGAAAATAGCAGTAGTTGGCAGAAATGGCGGGGGAAAGACCACTTTGCTACGGCTGATTTCGGGAGAACTGAAATTGGCAAAGCGGGATAGTGATGAAGATGTCTTTATTGCAAAAGCCGGAAATCCCGAGATTGGATATTTAAAGCAGATCGCATTTGAAAATCCTGCAATTACATTGGATGAAGAGATTCGCAAGGTATTTCGTCCTATCCTTGCGATGCAGGAACGAATCGAGCTTTTATTGGAAAAGATGAATAGAGAAGCAGGGAATATTTCAAAGGAGGATACCCTCCATGCAAAGGAGATAGAAGAGTATACCCGTCTTCAGGAAGAGTTTGAAGAGATTGGCGGATATTATTATGAAAAAGAATATGATACCATGCTTCGGCAGTTTGGTTTTACAATGGAAGATAAAAAGAAGCCATTAAACCAATTTTCAGGAGGGCAGCAGACAAAACTGTCCTTTATTAAGCTTTTGCTGAGTAAGCCGGATATCTTGCTGTTAGATGAACCTACCAACCATTTAGATATCTCTACGATTGAGTGGTTAGAAGAGTATCTGAAAAATTATAAAAAGGCAGTTGTAATTGTGTCACACGATCGAATGTTTTTAGATAAAGTGGTGGATGTGGTATATGAAATTGAATATGGTATGATGAAACGGTATCCGGGGAATTATACAAAATTTATGGAGACGAAACGGGCAAATTATGAAAAGCAAAAAAAGGATTATGAATTACAGCAAAAAGAGATTGCCCGTCTGCAGATGATTGTAGAGAAATATAAAAATACCCCTACTAAAGTAGCAATGACTCGATCAAAATTAAAACAAATTGAACATATGGAAAAAATTGAGGCACCCGATCGGTTTGATACCCATACTTTTCATGCCAATTTTAAGCCAAACCGGGAAACCGGAAAAGAGGTTTTACATGTACAAGATTTGAGAATCGGCTATGACCGGGAAATTTGCAGCGTAAGCATGGAACAATATAAAAGGCAGCGGGTTGGAATTATAGGAGGAAATGGTTTGGGAAAATCTACATTTCTAAAGACACTGGTAGGAATCATTCCGGCACTTGGCGGAGAGTATTCTTTTGGTTATCAGGTAGATGTAGGATATTTTGATCAGCAGATGGCACAATATAGCAGTAAGAAAACGGTATTAGATGAATTTTGGGACGAGTATCCCACTCTAGACCGAACAGAAGTTCGCTCTTCTTTAGGTGCCTTTTTATTTAGTCAGGAAGAGGTATTTAAGACGGTAGATATGTTATCAGGAGGGGAAAAAGTCCGGCTTGCTCTTTGTAAAATCTTTAAGACAAAACCAAATTTTTTAATTTTAGATGAGCCTACTAATCATATGGATATTGTTGGAAAGGAAACATTAGAAGCAATGCTGCGGGATTTTCCAGGAAGTGTCTTATTTGTTTCCCACGATCGGTATTTTATCAAACAGATTGCAGATGCTTTGCTGGTATTTGAAGAAGGTATGGTGCGGTATCTGCCATATGGATATGAGGAGTATTTGGAACGGAAAAACGGAACCTATGCTTCTTCGATTGATCGTGCTGCTTATACAGGACAGGATAAGGAGAGGGATACTGCTTTTAATAAGGAAGATATGTCTAACGAAAATGTCGTACAGAGGGGAAAGGAATCCTATGTACTTGGAAAAGAGCGTTCTCGGTTAGAGAAGAAGCTTAAGCGGACAGAAGAGCAGATTACAGAAACCGAACAGGCGATACAGGAGAAAAAGGATGAAATGATGCGTCCAGAATATGCCAGCAGTTATGCAAAATTAGGGGAAATTTCTTTACAAATTGAGAAATTAGAATCAGAACTGTTAGAATTAATGGAGGAATGGGAAGATATTGACCAGCAACTTGAAAAGTTGGAATAAAACTCTGACTTCTATAGAATGAAGAGGTGTGTTTTCTTACTGTATATTGCCAAAAATCAAATATTTGTATATAATAATGCCAGAATAGAGAGAAAAATGTTATCTTTTCTGGCATTATTTTATTGGGTGATAATAAAAAAAGATTGTTTCAGAACATGTCTGAACAATAAAAAGTGTACAAAGATATCAGAGATATTGTTTGAATATGGGTATCATAGAGGAAATCTCTGCTGACAGAAAGCAGTATCCTTGCAGAGAGTTACTTTATGATACCCCTCCTATGTTTTGATTAAAAACAAGGAATGAAATTTTTAATTGGCAGTTAATCTTTATTGAGTATAATAGCTATAGATCAAATTATATATGGGGAATTTTATTGCGGTAAATTTGATTGAAAAGGCTGTTTCGGATATTGGGATAGATTTCGTGAGTTTGGATGGTATCAGAAATTTATATAGGGCAAAGGCACGAAAGGTTAGAAGAAGAGTGGATATATGGAAAAAAACGATAAGGGGGATGGATATTAGAATGAAATGAGTATTACAAATGATTTAGTGAAAGAGAATGAGATTGGAAGAACAATTCAAATACTTCGCAGGAATTTTAGAAAATCAAGGGAAGAGATAGCCCTTGGTTTGTGTTCTACATCAGTTTTACAGCGGTTGGAGGCAGGGGAACGTTTTGCAGATAAAAAATTAATAGATGCGTTAATTCAGAGATTGGGGAAATCATCGGATAAATTTGAATTTATACTTGGAAAAGTAGAGTATGAAATCAATCAAAAGCGAATGGCAATCGATCATGCATTTGAAATGGAAGATTATGACAGATGCAGAGAGTTATTAAAAAAATTCGAGGAGGAATGTAAGAAGGAGGATACATTAAATTGGCAATATATCGAGAAAATGAAATTTTTACTTCGGGATTTGGAATATAAAACGATAGAACAAGCAGAGGTATTAATTTTAAAAATGATTTGCAGAACTTCTCCTAATTTTTGTATTGAAAAAATGGAGGAAAGGCTGCTTTGCACAGAGGAGTGCAGATTAATTTATCTCTTGGCATTGACGGAAATAGAATATAAAAGCTTTTATAGTGCAATGAAAATTTTGGAAAAGTTAAGTGTCTATTTAGAAAAACATTTTAGTGATGTAGAAGAGAGAATTAAACTCTATCCTCAGATTGCGTATTCTTTGGCTCAGTGTTATGACTATTATGAAAAGTATACAGAAGAAATGCAAATAGCAGGAAAAGCGATTGACTTGTTGGAAGAAAATGGAAGAATATATCTGTTGGCAGAATTATTGACATATTATAAAAATGGATTTCTTGGAGAAAAGAAATGGCATCATTTGGATTTAACAGAAGAAGAGAAGGAGAAAAAGAAAGAGTTAGAAAATCAGATTGAAGTATTAAAACAAATACAAAAGGAATATGGCAATTCTTCCAAGATAAAAATGAATACTATTTTTCATAATTATGGTGGTCAGGAGGTACATCTGATACATGAAGTATTGACCAGCAAAAGAAAGATTAAAGGATTAACACAAGAACAGTTAAGCAATGGAATCTGTGAACCGGAAACACTTTCTAGATTACTAAGCGGAAAACAAATGCCAAATCAGAATACATATCGTATGTTAGCAAAGAGTTTAGAGTTGGATACAGAAAGGTGCAGACCTTATCTTTCTGTGGAGGATTATGAGGTTTATGAAAAGCAGAGAACGTTAGGTACTTATTTGCAGAGGAGAGAATATGCTTTAGCTGAAGAATTATTTCAGGAAATTGAAAAGCAACTGCCACAGAATATTGCGAAAAATCGGCAATTTTGTTTATCAATGTATGGAATTATTGAAAATAGATTAGGAAGAATGACTTGGGAGGAACGTCTTCAATGTTTAGAAGAATCGATAAAATGTACGATACCAGATTATGAAAAGATTTCTCTTGCACAATGGACTTTATGTAGACAAGAGGTAATATTATTAAACAGTATAGCAAATACTTATGCAAGAATGGGGGATGTTAATAGAGCATTACAGATACTGAGTGATATTATAAATTTTTATGAAAATAGCGAAGTAGATATTTTAAATCATATAGAAACAATTACTATGACAATATATAATTATACAGAATGGATGGGAAATTGCGGAAAATATGCAGAAACAATAGAGTTATACGAAAAAGCGATTAGAATGAATGTGAGAGTTGGAAGAGGTAAAGGTTTAGGAGGATTATTATATGGAAAAGCATGGAATTTAAAAAGAATAAATTCAGGTAATATAAAAGCTTGCCAGAAATATTGCCGACAAGCTTATTACCTTGCTTCACTTATGAGAGAAGAAAGATATAAAAATTCTATTTTAAAATGTGGAAAAATTAATTTTGGAGATTTTATCGTTTAATATAGTTTATTTTACCAATAATCAACTTCTCCTAAGTCAGATTCATCACAAGGGGCAATCCCTTCTTCGCCATATTCGCCAGCAGGTTCTGCGGGGATAATAGCAGTACATAAAGATAAAGTAAGTGTTGCTGCTAAAAGTAATGCAGTAATACGTTTAAATGTGTTCATTTTTGTGACCTCCTAAGTAACTAATAGTATTTTAAATATTATGTAATAATTTTATTGACAATAATAAATAAACAAATTTATAGAAATATAAGATGTTATATTTGAAAAAATTATTTTAAGGAAATATCTATATAGAACTAATATTTTTTGTTGACACTTAAGTATTATATTATTGTATTTTGTGTGTTAGTTATAAAGAAATATTGGATAGCTCTAGAACAGATATTTCCTTTAATATTTAGTATAGAAAATATTGTATTTCATTTATTTTGTTACATAATAAAGAAAATACTGTAATTTTATTATGCCACCTGAAATCTGTTTATTTATAATTGACAATTTTCTTAAGTATAGTAAAATCGAGAGAAAAAGAACATGATTTTTTCGGGATATTTTATTAAATATTTTTAATGATTTAATCCGAAATAATCATGTTTTTTTCTTAAAGAAGAGGGTATAATCACAACTAGATGTATTCTATTACAGATGTAGAGTTCTGAAAAATTATTTATGCTGAAATTGTCTGAGTAGGAGATGTCTTATTTGTTATAAGGAGGATACGAGCAGAGAAAAGGGGGAGCAAGAAGAGAGTTATTAAGTAAGACAAGCAAAGATTTATTGATAGTGATTTAGGTCTGTACAACAAGTGTAGAAGACAGATTTCTTCTTACGATTTAACCATAACAAACTCGCAGTCATAAGTTGCTTGAAAGTAGAACGGAGTGAGTAAGAAAGATGCTTTTGGAAGAGAGGAGAAGCTATCTCTGATGGATACCTATTATCCGCATGGAGCTGATGCAGATAATAATTTTGTGGGATGTGGACGGGTAGGAGAAAACGGAACATAAATGCCATGTAACAAGTATAAAGGTGCTCGATAACCGGAATCGGGCACTTTTTTTATATGGATAAGACCTCTTTTAGAGGCAGCGGTTCAGCATGGATTTGGGCAGGAAGCATTTAACCTCATCAAGGAAGTCCCCCGCTTCTAAGCCGCCAAGGCGAAAGCAGTGGGTTGGGACTTCCTTGATGAGGTTATGGGCAAGTAGCGAAGCGGATTGCGAATATCCGATTTGACTAGGCAGAAAGTTGCAGTGAAATGATAAAAGAGGTGTATCATAGGGTTGGAAGGACGTCCTTTGGTGTACCTCTTTTTTATTTGAAAGAAGGGGAATGAACTAATATATGATATAAAATAACCGATATAAATTTGTGATAAGAATAATAAGTTTGATTTTTTGGCGGTAGATATATACACAGTTTCATTTGATTTTATCAATTTCTCTTATGGCTAAAGCTGCGAGTGTTCTTGGCATATCTCATAAAACTTATCAAACAATACAGTTACAGTCCGATATGCTTCCGGTTTTTATAAAAACAGCAAAAAATAGGGAGCGAATTGTAAAATTGCTTACCAAGCAGCGGGTGAAATAATAAAAAAGCTTTTTGCTTTTAAAATGGGTGTGCAGAGATAGTGAGAAATCGGTTTTATTCAGATAATAAGTCGGATAATTGTATTTTTATAGATGATATTGTTTATTATAATAAATTTGTAGAAAAAGCATTTAAAATAGGGATAGAAATGAGGGAAGGAAATGAAACAAAAAGAAATTCTTTTGATGATGTTTATGGGGCAAAGCAATATGGCAGGACGCGGAAATAAAAAAGAAGCTCCTTTACTTATACCAGGGGCAGGATATGAATATCGAGCAGTGACAATGCCAGATGGTTTGTCTGTATTAAAGGAGCCTTTTGGAGAAAATGAGAATAATGAAAAAGGAGTTACAGAACCCGGAATGAAAACAGGTTCTATGGTTTCTGCATTTGTCAATGCTTGTTATATGGAGACTGGTATTCCGATTGTTGGGGTTTCCTGTGCAAAAGGCGGTTCTTCGATTGCAGAATGGATGCCGGGAACCCCTTATTATATGGATGCCGTGGAACGGATGAAACGTTGTGAGGATTGGCTGATTAATCATGATTATGATATAAAATATAAGGGAATGGTTTGGTGTCAGGGGTGTACGGACGGAGATTTGCAGACTCCTTTGTATCGTTATAAGATGGATACGGTAAAGTTTATTGAGTCTTATTGTCAGGAGTGCGGGATAGAGACATGCTTTTTGATTCAGATAGGAAATCATAGGGATAATAGGATGTTGTATGTACCGATTCAGCAGGCACAGGCGGAATTGGCGGAGGAGAATGAAAGGATTATTTTGGTGAGTGATCAGTTAAAGACATTTGCGGATCGTGGTTTGATGAAAGATGAATTTCATTATTTGCAGAAGGGTTATAATTTAATAGGAGAAGAGGCGGGAAGAAATACAGGGAAGTATATAGTGTATAGCGGTACAGTGAAACGTGCAGTATAAAAAAATAGAAAGTAAATTTCATATGGCAGCAGTTTAGATCTTACAAAAAGATCCAGACTGCTGTTTTTTAGAAAGTGATTTTATAGAAAAAGTCGGTTTTTTTCAAATATTTAGTCGAAAAATTACAGGAAGAAATAATAAAAATACATTACAGTAATAGAGAAAGAATAAAGAAGGGTGTGGAGAATGAAAAAAAGGAATAATAAGCTTTTTTGGATTTCATTGATATTTCATAGAGCAAAACATAATTTTCAGGATATGAAGCTTTTTAAAAAGATGGTATTGATTTATTTGATTGTTGCAGGTATGAGCTGTGCAGTTTCGATGATTGGGCTTCGGGCAAGCTTTAGTATTTATGACAGAAAATTATATGAAAAATCTTTACAGGAGTTAGAGTTTTTTACGCAAAAAGTGAATGATGACCTGCTGACAATAGAGAATTTAAGCTATACACTTGCAATGGATGAGAATGTACAGGAGGCTTTAAGGGCAGCACAGGAAACAAAATATCTTTCTCAGGAATACTATTATACATTAATGCCAATCCGCAAAATTTTTTTAGATGAGGTGAATATTCATTCGGTAGTGAAAAATGTGATATATCTTGATCGGCAGAATATCAGAATATCAGTTGGTACAGACTGTGGAACAGTAAGTGAGGAAATCTATCAGAAGTTACTTTCTATGTGTAAAGAGGCAAGGGGAGCAGATGTTGTGCTGCCGCCTTCCAACGAATTTCCATATCAGCTTTCAGGGAGGGATATTCTTGAAACGCAAAATGCAAGACTTACCTATTTAGGTACGGTAATTGTAACCAGTGATATTTCTCAGATGATAGAGAAGAAAAAAAAGGAATTGAAATATACAGATTCCCTTCTTTATGTGTATTCTGAGGATGGAATGATATATGGAAATGAGAAGACACTTCCTAAGCTGCCGCAGATCGAACAAAAGCAGGGATATGAGATTGTACACTATCAAAATAAAAAGTATTTTATGAGTTATTTAAAGGCAGAAAAAAATAGTTGGATGTATGTTAATTATGTGCCGTATCATGAAATTTTTGGACAGATGCAGATTTTGCAGTATGGTATGCTGGGAGGATTGGTAGTAGTTTTTTTAACAACGCTTTATGTACTTGTGAAGGTGTCTCATATTATTACAAATCCGCTGTATCATCTTACAGAAACAATGTATTTGGTGGAACAGGGAAATTTTCAAAAAGCAAGAGAATTTTTAAAAGTGGAAAATAGAAGTGATGAGGCAGGACTTTTAACACAGGAATTTAAAATTATGTTAGAAAAGATTGATAGTTTGATTCATGAAAACTACGAAAAGCAGCTTTTGCTGATGGATACAAGATACCGGATGCTGCAGGCACAAATTAATCCGCATTTTATGAGTAATACATTAAATGCTGTAAATTGGATGATTAGGGCAAAAGAGAATCGGGATGCCAGTAAAATGATTGTGGAGCTTGGCAGTCTTTTACAGGCTGCGTTTTCTCCAGAGTTGTATACAACAGTGGAAAGGGAAATGGAGATAGCGGAAAGCTATATTACGATACAACAGTTTCGTTATCGGAATCGTGTGATATTTACAGTGGAAAGACAAGGTAATTTGAAAGAATATATTGTTCCGGGTATGATATTGCAGCCTTTGATTGAAAATGCAATTTATTATGGTGCAGATCGCTCGTTATCGGTATGCAGTATTGATGTATCAGCAAAAGAAAACGAAAAAGGAATGATACTGTGTGTCAGTGATAAAGGAGCAGGTATGAGTGCAGATGAATTAGAGGCAGTCCGCAGTGGAACAATAAAGCCAAAAGGGCATGGCATTGGTTTAAAAAATATTAGAGAACGGCTGCGTATGGCTTATGCAGACAGTGAATTTATCATAGAGAGTAAACTAGGAGAAGGAACACAGATTGTAATTTGTATTCCCAAAAAAGACAGAGAAAAGTAGAGTAAAAATGCGAAAGTCAGGTGAGAGCTATGGAGAAAAGGAATGGATATAAACTGTTGATTGTGGATGATGAGGAAGTAGAACGTGAGGGAATGGCAAAATTTATTCCATGGAGCGATTATGGAATTGTACTGGTGGATACAGCATGGAATGGTGTAGAGGGTCTTGAAAAAGTAAGAAAGTATCATCCTGATATTGTGATGACAGATATTAAGATGCCTGTGATGAATGGAATTGAGTTGATTCGAAATATAAAACACGAATTTCCAGATATTGAATTTATTGTATTGTCCGGGTATGGAGAGTATGAGTATACAAGTCAGGCTATGGAGGAAGGAGTTCGCTATTATATATTAAAGCCTTGTGATGAGGAAAAGATTATAAAGGTAATTGATAAGGTGCAACGGTCTATTGAGGAACGCTGCCAGCACAAAGAACAGATGGAACAGTATAATACTACTATTCGGAATGTTTTGCCTAGAGCAAAGGAGCAGATATTATATAATTTGCTGATGGGAAGAGAGCAGGTGCAGGCTGATTATCAGCTTTTTATGCAGGAGCTGGAGCCGGATATTGTGATATTTTTATTAGTAATCCGTCTGAAAAAAGAGATTGATTATATTATACAGTTTGTGCTGTGCAATATTTTGGAGGAACTGATTGGAGAAGAGATGATTCTTTTGTCAACGGCATTTTCTAAAGATATGGTTTTTTTGCTGCATGATATAGATACTACAAAAATAGATTTTGCTGTAAAACGTATGGAAACAGAATTGGAACGGCTTTCAGGGGAAATATTTCAGGCTGCTTTGAGCAGAGCAGGAACGCTAAAGGATATTCATGTTTTATATCTTCAGACTATGGATTTATTTTGTATGGGAGGGGCGGAATATCATAAAATATTGCTGACCTATGATTTGATTCGGGAGTCAAAGGCAGAATTGGACGATTTGGTCAGTTATGCGAATCTGTACAACGCCAAAGATATGGAAAGTATTTTACTAGAATTATATCTTGTTTCCTGCAAAATGGGGATAAAGGGATATACAAAGGAGAAAAGGCGTAAAGTTTATCAATGGATTCGGGAAGTATTTTATAAAGAGCCGCTTGAAAATTCGTCTGTAAACAAAATGGATTTTTGGAATAGTGAGTGGGAATTGCTGAAGGATACAGCAAAATTGATTGTTCGCCAGAATGTAGATGAAGGGGAACGAAGTCAGGAAGAAAAACGGATGGATCAGATTCTTTTTGCTGTTTTTGAGCATTTACCAGAGCAGGAATTAACGATTCGCTATCTTGCAAAAGAAATATTATTTATGAATGAGGATTATTTTGGCAGGCTGTTTCAAAGAAATAAAAAGATAAAGTTTTCGGCTTATTTATTGAAGATAAGAATTGAATTAGCAAGAAAAATCATACAGTACAGCCCTGATAGTAAAGTTTCTGATGTAGCAAAAATGGTTGGATTTCCAGAAGACGGACAGTATTTTTCTAAAGTATTCCGAAAGAAAACCGGAATGACGCCGTCGCAATATCGGGAGTTAGGCAGTGAGAAATAGAAAAAGTCGTTTTTTTTCAAATGGTAAGTCGTTTATTTCCGTTTATATCCTGCCTTTTTTTCTTTAAAATAAAATTATCAAGATACACAGCAATGTGAGAAAAGGAGAGGAATATATGAAAAGATCTACTTATGTAAAAAAGATAGTGGCATCCGTACTTTGTAGTGCAATGACCATATTTATGGTAGGATGCGGCGGTTCTGGAAAAGAAACATCGACTACAAATGCAGCACAGACAACGGCTAATAACGTAACAAACAGTACAACAGGTGATGAAAATGTTGTGATAAAAATGACATGGTGGGGCGGTCAGACTCGGCATGATCAGACACAAGCAGTATGTGATTTGTATACATCACAGCATCCCAATGTAACATTTGAGTTATCTCCTTCTGGGTGGGATGGTTACTTTGATAAGTTATCTACACAGACGGCTTCTGGCTCGATGCCGGATATTGTGCAAATGGATTATTTATATCTGACAACTTATGCAAAGAATGATTCTCTGACAAATTTGCAGGAATTTATTGATAATGGAACGATTGATGTTTCTAATATTGATGCAAATTTACTGCAGACAGGAAGTGTAGATGGAAAGATGGCAGCATTAGTATTATCTACTTCATTGCTTAATGTAGGTTATAATCCAGATGTGCTGGCAGAGGCAGGTGTGGCAGAGCCAACAAGCGAATGGACATGGAACGACTTTGTGACAATGTGTGAAACGGTATATAATACAACTGGGAAATATGGTGTTTCTATGGATTCCGTTGCTGATACCAATATCTTCCACTATTGGGTAAGACAGCATGGAGGAAAGTTATTTAGTGATGATAATAAGTCACTGGGCTATGAGGATGATCAGATATTTATAGATTTTGTCAATATGTGGAATGGACTGATGAGCAAAGAGGCAATGCCTGATCCAGATGAGTATGCACAGATAGCAACTTTAGGGCAGGAAGCAGGTCCAGTGGTAACTGGTGATGCAGCAGCAATTTTTGAATGGAACAATTATGCTTCTAAAGTAAGTTCTGTGAATGATAAGATTAAAATGATTACACCGCCGCTGCCGGATTTTTCTGATGCAAAAGGGCTTTGGATGAAGCCCGGAATGTTTTTTGCGGTAGCAAATACATCAAATGTAAAGCAGGAAGCGGCGGAATTTATTAATTGGTTTGTCAATTCTGAGGAAGCAAATGACATTTTGATGGCAGAAAGAGGAACACCGGTATCCTCTGCAGTTCGTCAGCATTTGATTGACGGCGGCAATATGGGTGCACAGCAAGTGGCTATGTTTGAGGGAATTACCAGTGCAGTGCAGCTGTGCGGTGAAACACCGGCACCTGATCCAGCAGGAATATCAGAGGTCAATGAGGCATTTGAAAGAGCGGCAAATAGTGTGTATTATGGACAAACAACGGTAGAGAAGGCAGCGGAGTCGTTCCGAAAAGAGGCAAATATAATTTTGGCAAGAAATAATTAAAAGATAACATTAATAAGTCCTTCGAAACTTGATTTTTGATGGCGTCTGTTTGATAAAAATAAAATGAAGAAGGAGGTAAATTTCATGAAAAAAAAGAATACAAAGAAAGCCCCTTATAAAAGAGCAGATAATATTGCGGGATATTTAATGTTAACACCTTGGCTGTTTGGGTTTGTTCTTATGTGGTTTATTCCGATGCTGATATCGATTTATTATTCACTGACCGATTTTAATTTATTAAATACGCCGTCTTTTATCGGAATTGGTAATTATATCCGAGCATTTACGGGAGATCAGACATTTTGGCAGGCTTTAAAGGTAACGTTTGTATATGTACTTTTTTTAGTACCGCTTCGAATGGCATTTGCACTGTTTGTAGCGATGCTGTTAAATAAGAATCATAAGGGATTGGGATTATACCGAACGTTGTATTATATTCCTTCGATTATTGGAGGAAGTATTGCTGTTTCGGTTGTTTGGAAACAGATTTTTGGAAATCAGGGTGTGGCAATGACACTTTTAAATGCAATAGGCATACATCAGAAAACCTCTTTTCTGGGCAATGTACATACTGCACTTGGGGTAATTATTTTGATGGGAGTATGGCAGTTTGGGTCTTCTATGCTGATTTTTTTATCTGCATTAAAACAGATTCCCCATTCTTTATATGAATCGGCAATGGTAGATGGAGCAAAGCCTTGGAAGATTTTTACAAGGATTACACTGCCAATGCTTACCCCAACCATCTTTTTTAATCTGATTTTACAGATTATCAATGGTTTCCGTGTATTTACAGAAAGTTATGTTATTACAGACGGAGGTCCGCTTGACAGTACATTGTCTTATGTGCTTTATATGTACCGAAGAGCATTTACTTATTTTGATATGGGCTATAGCTGTGCATTGGCATGGATTTTAGTAGCAATTATTGGGGTATTTACTGTGATATTATTTAAGACACAAGGAAGCTGGGTACACTATGAAGCCGGCAGAGAATAAATAGTATAGCAAAGAGGAAAGCCGTGAAAAGCGGTATGGAGGTCAATTATGGGTATGCATAAAAAAAAGACAATTCATTCTATTTTATTTCATACAGGGGCTTGTCTGCTTGGATTTATTATGATTTATCCGCTGCTGTGGCTGTTGGCGAGTTCATTTAAAAGTAATGAAACCATGTTTTTGAATCCGTATTCATTAATTCCAGATGTTTGGGATGCGGCGAAAAATTATGCCAGTGGTTTGGAAGGGGTCGGAGGAGTGCCTTTTTGGAGATTTTTACTGAATTCCATGGAAGTAACAGTAGTTGGTATGGTTGGATGTGTGATAACCTCTTTATTTGCAGCATATGCTTTTTCTAGAATTCGTTTCCGTTTTGGAAATTTTTGGTTTGGCTGCATCATGATGACGATGATGATTCCGGCACAGGTTATGGTAGTACCACAGTATATTATTTTGAAAAAACTTAATTTAATTGACACAAAGGTTGCATTGATTCTGCCTTGGTTTTTTGGAGGTGCCTTCTTTATTTTTTTAATGGTGCAGTTTTTTCAGGGGATACCAAAGGAACTGGATGAGGCAGCAGAAATTGACGGATGCGGAAGGGTTGCAACATTATTCCAGATTCTTGTACCAGTGGTGCAGCCAGCGATTATCACTTCTTCTATTTTTGCATTTTATTGGATTTGGCAGGATTTTTTCCAGCCATTAATCTTTATGAACAGTCCGAAAAATTTTACCATTCCATTGGCGTTAAATATGTATCTGGATCCGGATTCTTATAATAATTATGGCGGATTGTTTGCAATGTCAATTGTTTCTCTGATTCCCATTATTGTATTTTTTATTATTTTTCAGCGATATTTGGTAGATGGAATTGCAATGGACGGAATTAAAGGATAGCTTTATTTATAAGGAGGAAAAGGGCATGGGAGGGTTTTTTTCGATAGACGGGAAAGGATTTCGCTTTTTAAGTACGATGTCCGAATTAGTAACTTTAAATTTATTATGGCTGCTTTGCTGTATTCCTATAGTGACGATTGGGGCATCGACTGCAGCACTTTATACAATAACAATTAAAATGGTAAAAAATGAAGATTCCTATGTGATAAGAGGCTTTTTTTCCTCCTTTAAACAGAATTTTAAACAGGCAACCACAATTTGGATGATTTTGCTTGCAGCGGCAGCAGTTTTGTTTTTTGATTTTTATTTTAGTTCTTATGCACCAGTAAAAGGAGCAGCAGTTTTATTTGTTCCTTTTGCTACAGCTGCAGCATTACTTGTGCTGGTTATGATTTATGTATTTCCTATACAGGCAGTTTTTAAAAACACGGTTTGGAAAACATTAAAAAATTCGCTGTATATGGCATTGGCATATCTTCCTTTGTCGATTCTGGCATTTGTAATAGCAATGGGACCATTAGCAGTTATCTTTCTTTTTTTGGATCATTTTGGATCCGCATTGTTTTTTAATTGTGTGATTGGATTTGCTTTTTTTACATGGACAAATTCGCATATATTTGTTAAAGTCTTTGACAGATATATGGTATAGTTATTTTTTTATCAACTTTTTATGCTCTTAATAAAGTGTAAATAATGGGATTATGAGGAAATAGCGGAGCGGATTCCGAATTTCCTTTGACTTGTGAAAGGAGGATAACCGTTTTCTCATTGCAGAAAAGCAGTGGGAAGGGTGTCTGTTAAAACTTATGAAAACGAGAATAAATAGTAATACACAGATAGTCGGTGCACAGACTCCTGCAGTAAAATATGCGGCAGAAAATTTACGGCGGGATATTCAAAAGGTATGTAATAAGACAGAAGTTTTGGGATGTCAGATTGTATTGGAAGAGCAGGCAGTAGAAAGAGAGTGTTTTTGTATTGTTAAAAGAGGAGATCGTATTGTAATACAGGCATCGGATGAGCTTGGATTTGTTTATGGAATTTACGAGATTAGCAGGACGTTTTTAGGAGTTCATGAATTTTGGTTTTGGAATGATCAGGAGTTTGTATGTAAAGAAGAAATATTAATTCCAGATGACTATTTGTTTTATTCCAAACCATTTCGAATAAAATATAGGGGATGGTTTGTGAATGATGAAGTGTTGCTTCATACATGGATGGTAGACAG
>CAJUEI010000033.1 GCA_910585255.1 uncultured Lachnospiraceae bacterium | reverse complement strand
GATGACAAAAAAAGGCACGTGTTTAGCCTCCTGCAGAGGCGAATTGCGTGCCGGTCCGTCCGGTTAGATATACCTAAATTCAGAGGCATTAGACGTTCTACCTTTCTGGAGAGCGGAACAGCAAAAAGGAATCACGTTCTCTCTCTAGCGTCCGTCCCCTCCACCCTCCTCCCTCCATCATCCTTTTTTTACAATCCGCTCACAAACCTCCATTTGAAATGCATCTATCCTTTTATAATCTGGCAGATCCGGCAATGAAGTATGATTTTTTGCATACTCAAACCGCTTTTCGTATTCATTTAACAGATCATAAAAATCAGATGTCGGCTGCCTGTTTTGATCCAAATATGCTCCGTTTCGAATCTTCATCAGCAGATCTTTCTCCTCCAAACGATAAGTAATAATTTCTTCCTTTTCTAAAATATCAATACACATCATATAGAGCCGAATTAAATGTGCCATATGCTTTCCAAGTTTATTATGACTAATCGCATTTTCATTTCTTTTTCCCATTTTATGATAACTGCTGACAATCGCTTTCATCTCATTCCACATCCCAGCCCAATCCCTTAACGGATAATGTCTTAATTGAAGATCCATAAAAATTTCACTGTCATATCCCTCCTGAACGGCTGAATCAATATAAAGTTGGATCTGATCCTCTTCACAAGGAAAATACCTGGTTTTAAAATCATACCTTGCATTTTGAATACTTTTTAAAATATAGTTTTCTCTCTGTGTCTGTGTCATCAGCCTTGCTGCTTTATTTTCCATCCGCCGAAGCTGACTCCCTGCATATCCAGCAAATGTATGGATACATAGTTTAGAAAGAAACATGTTCCGATTTTGATAGAGTTCCTTTCCTATCTCTGAAAGGTAGAGATAATGTTCCGGCTTGCACCCTAAAATCTCTATTGTATTAGGATTATTGGATTTTAATAACTGAATCATCTTATAAAAAGAATAAATTGTGGTATCTGTATGGAGATCCACTACCTGTTCAAAATCTGTCCGCAATAGAATCTCATTCTTTTGATTTAGTGCAATCCCTCTGATATCTAGATCCGAATCTTCTTTTTCTATTCCATAGGCATAACTGCCTCCAAGTGCTAAAAGTATAATATGATCCTTTAATTTTTCATTTTCTCTTAAAAAAGAATATTCTTTCTCTTTTAATTTTTGTTTGATTTGATCGACTGTCATCTGTTCTGCCCCATTCCCTGTTTCTATATAAAATTAATTTTAGAAAATTTCATGTTTCCGTTTTCTAAAAATTATATATAGTATACTATTAATTACCTAAAATGTACAATAAATTTGAACGATTATTTCAAAAAGAATTTTTCTGTTCAATTTGCAAAAAGACTGCCGCATACCAGATCATATCGGATATTTTCCATTTATAATATGGTATACCACAGCCTTTTTATTGTTTATTCTTATTTGTTTTATCAATTTAAAAAAATATTTCACATGATTTTTTTATTTCATAAACTCTACTTCTACCTGTAAATTATCTCTATTGAGATTTGCTTCTTTTACCATGCCAATAATCAGACTTTCTGCTGCTGCCTTTGCACTGTTATAATATCTTTGATTTGATGTAAATTCTTTTTGAATTAATAAATAACCATCCTGCAGCATCTCCCTTGCCATATCTTCTCCTATAGCAACACTGTCATTAAAAATATCATTTTCGAATTTTAATTGCTTCACTCCTGCATAATCAATTTTACATACACTTAACTCTGGTTCTGGTACTCTTATTAAAATGTAATTTCGTTCATTATCAATAATAAATTCACTTATTTGAAGATCTACAATAAAAGTACCTGTGCCTGGCACCTCCAGCCAAACTGTTATATTTTCATCATTTTTATCTGGTCCTTGAAATACAAATTCTACATCTCTTACCTCAAGCACTTCTAACTTAGCAGCTTCTTTTACACTGTCAATCATAATACTGCCTTGATTACTAACATGATTTTCCTTTTCACCCTTTTCATACCCATATTGATAAAAACTATCCTCTTTTTCTTCTTTTACTTTTTTTTCTTCTTTTTTATATACTATAAATGCAGGAATAATAAATGTAATAAATATTAGGCTAAAAAAAATGAATTTCTTATAATGTTTTTTTATAAATTTTATTATTTCTTCTAAGTTAAATTTTTGTTTTTCTTTTTCCTTATTTTCGTTCTCCATCAGTAATTTTTCTCCTATTCCCAAACAATCGACAATTCTTCTCCATTTAAAGATATATCTCTGATAAGTCTTTTAATCTGTTTTTCAGCAGAATCTCGTGCACTTTTCATTAGATTTTCATCACTTTTTATTGAATTTTCAGCATTTTCTTCTAAATTAGACATAGAATTAATATAAGCATTAAACCCATCTTCTGCACTTCCATTAAAAAACTTTCTCTGGCTTTCGATTGCTTTTTCTGTATATCTCTCATCAATAGATACTGCTACTTCTGGTTGAGGTACACGAACCTGAATCATACCTTCCTCATCTTTAAAAGATGCCTTTGATAAATCTACTGTAAATATTGCGTCTGCTTTTAATAAATATAAGGCTGCATATTTATTTCCTAATTCATGATAATCATTCAGCTTAAAACTTGAAACAAGTACTTCTAATTTTGCTATTTCCTTCAAACTGTTTCCTACTTTTGTTGTTGTATCACTCGCAGATAATCCCTCGTTTTTTCCTTTCGTTTCCCCTTCTGGAAATTTTTTTGTAATGCCATTATAAGAGCCTACAGCAGTACCAACAATAATACCAACCTTTTTCCCTAATAAACCTCCTAGAACTCCTATTCCTATAATACCTATAATACCTACTACAAGCATTATTTTCTTTCTTTTTTCACTCACTTTTCGTTATTCTCCCTTCTTTACTACAGTAATATAGTCCTCTCGTTTTATCGTATTCCCGTCCATTTCTTCTGATATTTCTATGGTTGCAGCTCCTTCTGTTTTGCTTTTTACAAATTTTAATAACCCTTCTGTTTCTATTTCATAATTTGTATCTGTTATCTGATACTCCAGCAAAATTTCTTGTTTTTCTCTTACTTTTATTTCTCCGGTAACAGGTACTCCATCTAGTTTATATACAACTGTCCCATATAAATCGTTCTCATCTAATGTTATCGTATAAATCTTTTTTACTGGATTTTCTTCTATTATTTTATCTATCTCTGACAGATATTTTTTATAATTTAAGGTATCCTGATAACTATCATTGGAGACTTTCTTTGTACCTGTTATATAATACCCCTCCTCTGGTGTTATGGTAACGATTACTTCTCTGTCCTCGTCTAAAATATCTCCTTGATTTACTGCTGTTTGGGTATCTGCATATAGTAGGCTAACTGTTGCATGATCGATTATTTTGGGTTCATATGCATTTACGTCTACACGATCTATCAAAATTTCAACATTTTTATAATAAGTAACGGCTTTTGCTATCTCTTCTGGATGATATAATTCAATCAATTCTGATACGGGCAACTTCTGTATATAGTTTATCTCTTCTGATTGATTTCCATTTATATCGGTTTTTGTCGTCTTTATTCGAATCGCATAACCACTTTGAACAGAATCGTGATCCATTGAAATTAAAATTCCGGCTTCTGTTCCTATTTTTCCAATATCCAAAGTATAGGTATTTTTAAAGGCACTATCTTGATAGACAATTCCGGTTTCCTGATAACCAGATGCCTCTATTCCAACCTGCAGTGTTTCTCCTATGCTTTTATCCAATACCACACTTAGATTTGGTTTATGATTGTCATGTTCTGTAAAAATCTTTTCCATATCTGTACTATCTACATGAATTTCTTGTGTTGCTTCTTCTCTGGCAGTATAGAAAATATGATCTTTTTTATTACATATCCAGCCTTCCCATGCAAGAAAATCCATATAAATATTGGTACCGGCATATACTTCAACGCTTGGGGTCTCTACTGCTGTTCCGTCTACAAAATATGTAATTGTTCCGCCGGCTTTCGGTTGTGTTAAATATACTTGAACTGGTGTTTTCGGATAAAATTTAATTTCTTTTAATGCCTTCTTTGTTTCTCCTTCACTTCCAACAACAATGGTATGATTCCCGTCTGGAAGCCAATACCCTTCTTCCACATTGTCGGCTTCATATTCAATTTGACTTCCTTCTCCAAGATACTGTCCGCTTACTAATTCTCTTCCTCGACATTTAAATAGGATCTTTCCATGACTATAGGAATATTCGGATGGATCAAAATAAAAACTTGCATTTTTTTCTTTCACTAAAAAAGTATAACTATATCCATTTGAAATCTGTGCCTCTGCCGGTTCCGTTAATTTATCCTTATCATACTGAAATTCCGTTTTACGATCAGTATATACTACAATCCTGTCCTCATATTTTAAGTTCTCAATACTTCGAGACCTTTTCTTTTCCGAAACTAATTTACTGTCGTTTATTTTATAGTTCCATGCAATATCCGCCGCAATCTGTGTTGTAATATAAGGGGATAACTCTATTGAATAATTGGTAATATCACTTTTTGCATCTGCCTCTTCAAAAATTACAATTCCATCTTCATTATCTTGATAACGACAGGAAGGACGAGACGAAACAAAAAAATAACTGTCACTGTCATATTCATAACTAAGAATATAAGGTATAACTGGACTAATTTCTATGGTATCTTTCGTGGTTTCTTCTTTATCAATAATCCATTTTCCAGCCAATGAATGTCGATTTCCTTCTATATCCATATAAAAATTCTGTAATGTCAGCTCTCTATTCTTATAACCTCCTATAGGCACAACAGAAAGTTCTTTTCCTGTATAATCCATAGGAATCTGAAAAACCATATTTTCCTCTTCCACTGTCCAATCCAATAATTTCATTCCTGTTTCATTGCACTCATAGATCCGATATTCTAAAAAATCATATAAGTTTGTATAAGGATTATTTTTTTCTGATACAAAAGCATAAATACAACTATTTGGTTCTAAATCACAAAACTCTGTTACCTCTTCTTTATATTCTTTATCTTTATAATAACGAATCTTCAGATAATTATTCTCTGCAAAAGTAACACGAATTTTATTGCTGTCTCGTTCTATGCCCTCTTCCGCTTCTTCTGTTGTTTCCTGTTCTGTTTCTCTATTTTTTTCATACTCAACTGCTTCATAATAAATATTATTTTCATTCAACTTCTTCTCTTTCTCTAAGTTCCTATATTGTTTAAGATCATCTCTCGCAGTTTTGTCTAATATACAATAATAAGAAATTACTCCGCTGCCAACTACTGCGATCACTACTAATAATGTCATTATTAAATTTAAAATTTTCTTCATAGGTTCCTCCTTTTATTTTTTATTGTAACAGTATGTTTCACATATTTTAAAACAAAATTATTTCACCTCCTATTATTTTTCAACTATATGACATCTTCCATTTCGTGAAAATACTAAATATTAGTATACCATTTGTTAAGGACATATTATGTCACTGTTCTAAAAATCTACAAATTTCTCTGTTTTTTGCAAAAAATGATTGCATGCCATTCCCTTTCTTTATAGCAAACCTTTTATATACAAATTTTATTTTATTTTTTAGTGGAATTATAAAAAGAAATTGATATAGAAATTTATTAAAAATTATTTTTTTGATTAAATCTTATAAATTTTAAAATCAACAAACCGCTTGAGAAATTACTGTTCTCAAGCGGCTGTCTGTCTTTTCTCCCTTTTATTCTTCTAGTACTCCTGCTAATTCTCCGTAACTAAAATAATCGTCTTTATCCAATCTTAGTGTCTGATCCACGTAATATTCCAGCCAGTCTAAAAAGCTCATTGTCTTTTTGCTGTCTGGATGAATCAAAGGATAAATTCCAGCATCATTTGCTAAATCATAATACCAAACTGTTCCGTAAGTTTCTTTATCCTCTGTATTTACAATTAATACACTGTACATCCCACACCCTTCATGACATAAAAATACATACCCCGCATCTGTCTCCTCAAATGCTGCGTCATACTCCTCATCGGAAAGTTCCTGCATCTCTTCCAGATTACATGGCTTTCGAACCGTATAGGGAAATTTTTTACTTACGTTTACTTCTTCCTTCTTAGA
Organism: uncultured Lachnospiraceae bacterium; assembly: GCA_910585255.1. Lineage (GTDB taxonomy): Bacteria > Bacillota > Clostridia > Lachnospirales > Lachnospiraceae > MGBC114844. The sequence goes on along the minus strand of CAJUEI010000033.1, from coordinate 17,121 downwards.
ACCCTCAAAAAGACTATAAAGTCCATAAAATGGCTGTGTTCCGCTTCCTGCCACGGTTGTTATAAACTGTCTGTAATCCTCTGGAAGCTGTATTCCATTTGCTTTCTCATATGCCGCAACAGCGTTCTCCTTTAAAGGCTTCCCCCATTTCGGCGGAAAATCACCGCAGCTAAACTCTAATTCCCTCCCGGAAAGTTTCTCCATTTTTTCCATAATCCTGCTGATTTGCTCTTGAATTTCCATTTTTCTCCTTTCTATGTTCCTCTCTACTCACGGTGTTTATAGCTTCCCCTACTCGCCGCACCGAGCGTCCGTCAGCTTTTCTGATAGTATTCCTTTAGACACCCGTATGCACAAAAAAAGAGATAAGTTTCCCCTTATCTCTCTTTAAGCTCCCAGTCGGACTTGAACCGATGACCCCTTCATTACGAGTGAAGTGCTCTACCAACTGAGCTATGGAAGCATTACTATTTTTTATTATACACAAAATTATCTAAATTGCAACTACTTTTTTTATTTTCTATAAAAAATAAAAAATTTCCTTTTTTCGGCTCTTGCCTTCTAAAAGACAAGAACCTTTTTCTATCCTTCCTTTCGCCGGAGAATGTCAAATTCAGAAAGTTCACATCCTAAATCTACAGAAATAATCTGTTTTGCATGAGGACAGCTTTCGATTTCTTTTCCGTCTTCATCCCAAATGCCTTTTACTGAAACCAAACGATTCTCTCCATTTGGCTTCATGACTTCAATCTGTTCTCCCACTGAAAATTTATTTCGCTGTTCTAAACGATAATGCCCGTTTTTATCCTGACCGCCAATCAGTCCTAAATACGTATATTCTTTCTGATACGTACTGCTGTCATAAATCTGAGCCTCTTCGTTGGGCTTTCCAAAGAAAAATCCAGTTGTAAACTGCCGATTGGTACACTTTGCAATCTCTGACCGGTAAAAAGGCAGCCGCTCCCGATAACAATCGGGACTCTTTTTATAATCCTCGATAGCCAGCCGATACGTCCGTGCAACTACAGCAACATAGAGTGCCGCTTTCATCCGCCCTTCAATCTTAAAACTGTCAATTCCACAGTCCATTAATTCGGGAATATGTTCAATCATACATAAATCCTTGGAATTAAAAATATAAGTTCCCCGATCATTTTCTAAAACCGGCATATATTCTCCCGGGCGAGTCTCCTCTACCAGTGCATACTTCCAGCGGCAGGGATGCGTACAAGCCCCCTGATTGGCATCTCTTCCGGTTAAAAAACTACTTAACAGACATCTCCCGGAATAAGAGATACACATCGCTCCATGTACAAATGTCTCTATCTCTAACTCATCTGGTATCTGTTCCCGAATTTCTTTTATCTCCTGAAGGGAAAGTTCTCGTGCAGAAACTACCCGCTTTGCTCCCTGCTTATACCAAAACAAATACGTTCCATAATTAGTATTATTTGCCTGTGTACTGATATGAATTTCTATCTCAGGTGCTATCTCCTTTGCCATCATAAAAATAGCCGGATCAGAAATAATCAACGCATCTGGATGAATTTCCTTCAGTTCCAGCAGATACTGACGCACTCCCTCTAAATCCCGGTTATGTGCCAGTATATTTACTGTTACATAAACTCTAACCTGACGGGCATGGGCAAATGCAATTCCTTCCCGCATCTCTTCCAGAGAAAAATTTTTGGCATTTGCCCGCAGTCCAAACACCTCTCCTCCGATATAGACCGCATCCGCTCCATAGATTACTGCTACTTTTAATACTTCCAAACTGCTTGCAGGCACCAATAGTTCTGTCTTTCTCATCCTCTCTTTTCTCCAATTCTCTTTTTTACACTGACCGTCATCCCGTCTCCAATCGGCAAAATAGAGGTTTCTAAATCCTCCCGATGGGTCAGTTCATACAGATATTCCCGCATCCTTGCATGAATTGTCCGATTTCTGCGGGCAATACAATAGCGGGATTCAATAATATCCCCATCCTGCAGCACATTGTCCGAAACCAATACTCCGCCAAAAGAAAGCAGCCGCATCACTGCAGGAAGAAAATGAATATACTGTCCCTTTGCTGCATCCATAAAAATCAGATCATAACTTCCCTCTAACCGCTCTAAAATCTCTGCCGCATCTCCCTCCAGCAGAGTAATCACCTGATCCTTTCCCGCCAGCCGAAAGTTTTCTTTTGCAGCCGGAATCCTTTTTTCATATTTCTCAATCGTGGTAATCCGGCAGTCCTTTGGCATCACTTCACTCATTAAAAGTGCAGAATACCCCACTGCAGTTCCCACCTCTAAAATCTGCTTCGGCTGTCTTAACTGAATCAGTACCTTTAAAAGCGGCTCTGCTTCCTGCCGAATAATCGGAATTTCTTCTGCCTGTGCCTGTCTGCGAAGCCGATTGACAAACTCACTGTTTCCCGTATCCAATGAATGAATATAGGTAGCAATCCGTTCTTCCATAACTATCCTCTAATCCTTTAAAATCAAATCTATGACGTAACTGGCTTTTCCGATATCAGTTTTAACATCTCTTCTGAAGTCATAGAAGTATTTAATGTATAGGTACCGGCATACAGATCTGCTTTATAAAGCTTTGCCTGTATAAAAAAGACATAGGCATCCAAAATCAGACCTTTGCTCTCTAACCGCTTTGCTACTTCCAGATCCGAATCCTTCTCCTCTACAATTACAATAATATCTTTTCCCGGCTGCTGTGATACCGGTTCTGGATGAAATATCTGCAGACCAAAATCATATGCCTTTTGGCTGGTCTGAACCAGCATCACAGCTACAAGTACAGCTACAATCATTTTCAACGATACAGCAATCACAGCTGAAGCAATCTTTCTTACCATTTCTCTTTTCCCTTCACTCTGCTAAACAAATCTCACTCTTCTGTGTTATCTAGAAAAATTCTATTCCTAAATCAATCGTATCATAAATCACACGATTCACCTGCTGCAAAAGCCGGCATAGATCCAGCTCATGCTGTAAAAAATCCTCTACCCGTCCGTCTCTTCTCAGCTGTTCAAATTCTGTCGCTGCCTCTTCTAACCGATGCCTCTGCTCTGGATGATTATTCCCATTCTGCAAAATAAACGTAGTCTTCCGAAGTTCATTTACTCTCTTATACAACTCCGGATCTTCTCTTAAAATCTGTATATACTTTTGATGGTTTTGGTATTCCTCACTCTTTAAGATTGCTTCCTTTAGTTCTCTCGCCTTGTTCTCAATGCCTCTATCCATCACTTTCTGCCCCTCTCACTGTTAAGCCCTTATTCTACTTCCATAATAATCGGGAGAATAATTGGATTGCGTTTCATTCTTTTCCATAAAAAGTCATTTAAACTTTCTTTAATAATATTTTTAATCTTTCCCCAGTCTGAAACATTTCTTCCCAGACAATCTTCTACTGCATCCATTACAATCTTATGTGCTTCCTCCATTAAATCTTCCGATTCCCTGACATAGACAAATCCACGGGACACAATATCCGGTCCTGCAAGTAATTGATTGCTATATTTTTCCAATGTCAGCACCACTATTATAATACCATTTTCTGACAGGTTTTGTCTATCCCGAAGTACAATATTCCCTACATCGCCAACTCCAAGCCCGTCTACAAAGATTCCTCCTGTCTGTACATGCCCGGTTATCCCGCCGCGTTCCTCCCCCAATTCCAATACATCTCCATTCATTAAGATAAAGATATTTTCCTTTGGAATTCCTAAACTATTGACAATCTCTGCCTGTTCCTTTAAATGACGAAATTCACCGTGTACCGGAATGGCATACTTTGGACGCACCAAAGAATAAATCAGCTTAATCTCTTCCTGACAGGCATGTCCCGATACATGGGTATCTTGAAAGATTACTTTTGCCCCCTTCATAGACAATTCATTAATGACTTTCGAAACAGCCTTTTCATTGCCCGGAATTGGAGTAGAACTTAAAATTACCACATCATTCGGCTTAATTGTTACCTTTCTATGAATCGAAGAAGCCATTCTAGAAAGTGCCGCCATCGACTCACCCTGACTTCCCGTTGTAATTAAAACTAACTGCTCATCCGAGTAATTCTTCATATTTTCAATATCAATCAACACATCTTCTGGAATATTGATATAGCCTAACTCACTTGCCGTTCCGATTACATTTACCATACTTCTTCCTTCTATCACAACCTTTCTTCCATATTTATCGGCAGAATTTACAATCTGCTGTACCCGATCTACATTAGAAGCAAATGTTGCCACAATAATCCGATTCATCGTATGTTCGGCAAAAATATTGTCAAATGTTCTTCCCACTGTGCGTTCTGACATCGTAAACCCCGGACGAATGGCATTGGTACTGTCACACATCAACGCCAGCACCCCTTTTTTCCCGATCTCACCAAACCGCTGCAAATCAATCATATCGCCGAATACCGGTGTATAATCCACTTTAAAATCTCCTGTATGAATCAAAATCCCCGCCGGCGTATAGATAGCAAGTGCAGCTGCATCTGCAATACTGTGATTTGTCCGAATAAACTCAATCCGAAAACAGCCTAAATTAATGGACTGTCCATGTTTTACCACCTTTCGCTTGGTATTCTTCATCAGATTATGTTCTTTTAATTTATGTTCAATCAGTCCCATTGTCAGCTTTGTTGCATAGATTGGTGCACTAATATCCTTTAATACATAGGGCAGTGCACCAATATGATCTTCATGTCCATGGGTAATCACAAATCCTTTCACTTTTGTAATATGCTCTCTTAAATAACTAATATCTGGAATCACCAGATCAATTCCTAACATATCATCACTTGGAAAAGACATCCCACAATCCACAACAATAATACTGTCTTCAAATTCGATAACAGTCATATTCATTCCAATTGCTTCTAATCCTCCCAGAGGAATGATTTTCACTCTTGAATGATTTTCATTCTTCAAACATAGCACCTCCTGCATGATACTTCTTTTTCTGTTTCTTCTCTTCTGTCCCTATCATCCACATAAATGCCCCTATCATATCTAACTTTCCTTTATCAAACAAAACTCTCACTGTTTTGCTTCTATCTCAATATCCTCTAAAAGTTCGGAAAATATCCCTGCAACAGCCTCCCGTTCCTTATCGTCCTCCACCATCACATAGACAGACTCTGTATCCGATTCTTCCGACAAATCCTTTAAAAGATAAGCCTCCTCTTCCTCTAAGTCTTCCACTACCAACAAATAATGTGCTCCATTAAATTTAGTCTCTTCTACAACATAAAACTCGACTTCCTCTTCTGTCTCTGGTACCTGAAATACTATTTTTTCCAATTCTTTCTCCATTCCTTTACACGGTTTCTTTCTTTCTTGCATCCAAATATTCCTGCAGAATCAATACTGCTGCCAACATATCCACATACTGCTTTCTGTCTTCTCTCTTTTTCATTCCAACTTCATCCATCCACTCATAAGCCGCAACCGTAGTCAGCCGCTCATCCCACAACACCACTTCCAACCCTGTTCTTTTCTCCAATAATTCCTTAAACAACAAGGTTTTTTCACAGCGAATTCCTTCCGTCTCATCCATATGAATCGGATAACCCAACACTATCTTCTCCACATCATATTCTTCTATCAATGCCTCCAAACGAGCCAACGTCTGCCGATGCTTATCTTCCCTCTCTCTGCGGACAATCTCTATCCCTTGTGCAGTAAGTAAAAGAGCGTCACTTACAGCAACGCCAACCGTTTTAGAGCCATAATCAAGGCCCATTATTCTCATACGTTCTCCAGTCCCTTACAAAAATCTGTCAGGATTCTATCTGCTCTGCAGCTTGTTCTGAATATAGTACTGCAATGCTTCTTCCAATAATTCATCACGTTCTACCTTCATAATCAGACTGCGTGCTCCTTTATGACTTGTGATATAAGTAGGATCTCCAGACATAATATAGCCCACAATCTGACTTACCGGATCATAGCCTTTTTCTGTTAGTGCTTTATAGACACTCTCCAATATGTCACACACTTCCATCTGTGGTTCCTGTGCCACCTTAAAATATTGTGTATTATTTAAATTACTTTGCATCTTTATCGTCCCCAAGTCACTTCTTATTTTCCGTATCATTCTGCTAGTTCTTATTTTAATATAATTTTTTCCATTCGGCAAGTCTTTTATCTTATTTTATGAATATTTCTTATTTGAAAAAAATTCCTCCCGAATCCTCCACCTAAAATAAATCGCTATGATACAACAATCTCTCCTAATAAAATTTCTTCTGTTACATATCCAACCAGCTTTACCTTTACAATCTGTCCTGCCTGTATTTTTTCTTCCTCTTTCTTAAAAAAAACCGGAAGAATTACTTTTACATATTCTCTAGTATATCCAACCCAGCCATACACCTGCCCCACCGCTGCCAGCTCTTCCAGCAAAACCGTAACCGTCTTTCCAATCCACTGCTCCCGATATGCTGCCGACATCTTCTTTTCCAATTCCAGCAGCTCATTACTCCGTTCCGCCTTAACCGATTCCTCTATCTGATTCGGCAAAGCAGCAGCTTTTGTACCAGACCGCTTAGAATATTTAAAAATATGCATCTCAAAAAAATAAACCTGTTCCAAATATTTTTTTGTAACCAAAAATTCCTCTTTTGTTTCTCCCGGAAACCCTACTATAATATCTGTAGTAATCGCCGGATTATCATAAAATTTTCTTAAAATTTCACACTTTTCCAAATATTCCTGTGTACCATAATGACGGTTCATCCGCTGCAGTACAGAATCGCACCCACTCTGTAAAGAGAGATGAAAATGCGGACACACCTTGGGCAGCCGGCAAAGTTCCGAAACCCATTCCTCCGTTATAATACGAGGCTCTAAAGAACCCAGCCGAATCCTCTCAATCCCGGAAATCCGATGCAGCTCTTTTATCAAAGAAAGTAACTCTGCCTTCTTTCCTTCCTCCCCAAAATCCACTCCATAAGAAGACAAATGAATTCCCGTCAGTACAATCTCCTTATATCCCTGCTCTGCCAAAACAACGGCTTCCTTCCATACCGACTCTAATGTTCTGCTTCTCACTCTTCCACGCACATAGGGAATGATACAATACGTACAAAACTGATTACATCCATCCTGCACCTTTACAATTGCACGGGTATGATTCTCCAAGCGAACAATCGGCATATCCTCATACTCCTTTGTACAATTAATATCAATTACATCCTCCAAAACCTGTCTCTGCCAAAACGCCTCCAAAATCGAAACAATCTCATGTTTTCGATTATTCCCAATTACAAGATCCACCGCATCATCTGCCTCACAGGCATCTTTAGAAGCCTGAACATAACATCCCGCTGCAACTACAACTGCCTGTGGATTTCGCTTCTTTGCACGGTGAAGCATCTGCCTGGATTTGCGATCTGCTATATTCGTCACAGTACAAGTATTAATAATATACACATCTGCCTCTTCCTCAAACCCCACAATCTGATATCCCGCTTCTTTTAGCCGCTGCTGCATAGCCTCTGTTTCATATGCATTTACTTTACAACCTAAATTATGAAATGCTGCCCGTTTCATCTATTTCAAGCCCTCCCGTTTCATCCATACTGTTACTGTCACTTCGATAAAATTCCAATAAATTGTATCACATTCTAAAAATAATTCCAACCTATAAGTAAACAAATTCTGACAAGTCCCCTTTCCCTTTACACTGCCTTTCAGATAATATTTTAAAAAAGCCGCTGGGGTTGAACCAAACCGGACGCCAGAGTGGGGAAAAGATTTCTTTTGGCTGTTCCGCTCTCCAAAAAGTAAGAAGTTCTAAGACTTCTGCATTTTGGTGCATCCAACCGGACGGACCGGGGTGCAATTCGCCCGTACAGCGGGCTAAACACACCCCTTTTTTTGCCATTCGAGAATGGCAAAAAATCCTAGAGGATCGACAGAAGTCTAAGAACTTCTAACTTTTCTCCGAAGTCACAGCCAAAAGAAATCTTTTCCCCACTCCAGCTGTCTATTCCTGCTGATAGATCTTCTCGTACCTTCTACTGCCAGTAAATCTGCTTTATACATCTGCTTTATACATAATAATAAAAATCAAAAATATATAAAACCATATAACATCAGCAAGCCTCTGATTTTCATCTTCATTTCTGCCAGACAAATAGGTTTTATCATAGAGCTGATATGTTCTTCCAATCAAACATCTTTCAATAAAATCATACATAAATACAACACATTATATCATAAATCCTATATTATACCAACAATACCCTAAAAATAAATCATCCTATTTTTCCATATTTTAACTTACTCTTTTATAATATAAAATTAATAAAGAAACTCCATTTGCGAGCATTTTTACTAAAATTTAAAATACTCCAATACAAAGTCAAATCGGATATTCGCAATCCGCTCCGCTACTTCCTCATAATCCTATGCTACTATCACAGCTTATCAGATGAGGCTTGCACCCCACCTGACACAAGAAAATCCCCCAATCCACCGCTTTCGCCTTCACGGCTTAAAAGCGTAGGACTTCCTTGATAGGTTAAATAAATATAAAATAGCAAAAAACCAACAGCCAGCAAATAAAACAATACCTATATTGTGGAAAAAAACAGCCAGAGTGAGGAATGGCAATGCAGTGACTTCGGAGGAAAGTTAGAAGCCCTTAGACTTCTGTCGATCCTCTAGGATTTTTTGCCATTCTCGAATGGCAAAAAAAGGGGTGTGTTTAGCCCGCTGTACGGGCGAATTGCACCCCGGTCCGTCCGGCTGGATACACCAAAATTCAGAAGTCTTAGAGCTTCTTACTTTCCGTAGAGCGGAACTGCATTGCCATCCCTCACTCTGGCGTCCCCTCCGCACACATTTCACAAATAAATCCCATTCCTCCGATTTTATCAAGAATACATCTTGACTTTTTATCCCCAAACCATTACTATAATGATGTATTAAGGTACATACTATATATTAATCAAATCACAAGGAGGGATTTTCCAATGAAAACTGTTAAAATTTCTTTAAATTCAATCGACAAAGTAAAATCTTTTGTAAACGACATTACCAAATTCGATGTTGACTTTGACCTGGTATCTGGAAGATATGTAATTGACGCAAAATCCATTATGGGAATTTTCAGCCTGGATCTTTCCAAACCAATCGACTTAAACATCCATGCAGAAGGTGACGCAGCAGAAATTTTAGAAATATTAGCACCATATCTAATCCAATAATTTACTCTCTGGTCATAACAAAAAATCAGCCTGAATTCCCTAAAAATTCAAGCTGATTTTTTATGCATCCCATCTTCTACTTACAAACCACAATCTCACGACCAGAAACAGCTAAATCTACCATAGCCTCTATTTTTTCCTGCAGCTTTTCCTCACTCCGCTGGATCACCTTTAAACTAGGCTTTGTCACCGGATGTTTTGCCACAAAAATCGTACAGCAATCCTCAAATGGCTGAATCGAAGTCTCATAAGTCTGAATCTTCTTTGCAATCTCTATAATCTCCAACTTATCAAACCCTATCACTGGACGAAATACCGGCATCTTGCAAACCTCATTTGTAGCATAAAGACTCTGTATTGTCTGACTGGCAACCTGCCCGATACTCTCCCCAGTAATCAGCCCAAGTGCATTGCTTTCCTTTGCAATCCGCTCCGCAATTCTCATCATATACCGCCTCATAATAATCGTAAGCTCCTCATGCGGACACTGATCATAAATATAAAGCTGAATATCCGTAAAATTCACAATATGCAGCCGAATCGGTCCTGCATACCGTGCCACCAGCACAGCCAAATCCACCACTTTCTGCTTTGCCCGCTCAGAAGTATAAGGCGGTGCATGAAAATAAGTCGCTTCTATCTGCACACCTCTCTTTGCCACCATCCATCCAGCAACTGGACTGTCAATTCCTCCAGAAAGCAGCAGCATCGCTTTTCCATTGGTTCCAACCGGCATCCCTCCGCATCCTGGAATCGTTTCCGAATAAATATGAATCTGCTTGCGGATTTCCACATAAAGATTGAATTGAGGCTGATGTACATCTACCCGCATCTTAGGAAATTCCCGTAAGATCCGCTCCCCAAGCTCACAATTTATTGTCATCGAATCCATCGGATAATTCTTTCTCGCCCTTCTGGCATGAACCTTAAATGTCCGTGCCGGATCGGGATCTATCTGCCGAATATAATCTAGTATCTGCTCCGCTAAATCTTCAAACCCTTTATCTTCAATCTGCAAAACAGGACAAATACCAACAATTCCAAACACCCGCTTTAAAGCAGCTATTGTCTCCTCATAGTCATACTCCCCCTGTGCCTCTACATAAATCCTTCCCTGCTCTTTTGATACCGAAAATTTTCCTTCTACATCTCTTAAAGCAAATCGAATCTGTGAAAGCAGAGCATCCTCAAACAGATACCGATTCTTTCCCTTAATTCCAATCTCTCCATATTTAATTAAAAATGCTTTTAATGCCATAATCTGCTCCTAACTTTTATCTTATTTTCCCTACTTTCTGGTATATCGGCGAAGTCCGTCCAGCAGTTCCTTTAAAACCGAAAGACAATATAAAATCTCCTCCTCTGTCGTAAAAACAGAAAAACTAAAACGAATTGTAGAGTCCAAATATTCTTTCTTTACACCAATTCCCTTTAACGTTGCACTAACAGCCGGCTTATTCGAAGCACAAGCCGACCCCGCTGACACAAAAATTCCTCTCTCCTCCAATGCATGAAGCAGTACTTCACTTCGAATCCCGGCAAATCCGACACTTACAATATGAGGGGCACTCTGTTCTCCTAAATCCCCATGTATCTGCACTCCTTCTAACTGCCGAATTTCCTCGATAAAACGAGCTTTTAACGCATAGAGCTGTTCTTGTTTCTGTTCGAAATCCCGATAGGCTTCTCGGGCGGCACATCCAAGTCCTGCAATTGCAGGCACATTTTCTGTACCAGAACGTATTCCTTTCTGCTGCCCTCCTCCCAACAGCATCGGACGAACCTTCACCCCAGAACGAATATATAAAAACCCGCTCCCCTTAGGACCATGGATCTTATGTCCGCTTACCGAAAGCAAATCAATTCCCATCCGCTTTGGATAGATCCGATACTTTCCAAAAGCCTGAATGGCATCCACATGGAATAATACTTCCGGCTTTTTTTTCTTTATCTGTGCCGCAATCTCCTCAATCGGCTCTACTGTTCCAATTTCATTATTTACATACATAGTGGAAACCAAAATGGTATCCTCTCTTACCGCATCTGCCACTCTCTTTGGATCGAGAAGCCCATTTGAATCAACAGGAAGAAATGTAACCGAAAATCCCTCTTCCTCCAAATAGTTCATTACATTTCGTACAGAAGCATGTTCTATCGAACTGGTAATCAGATGTTTTCCCGCACGCCGATTTGCCATAGCTGCCCCAATCAAAGCCAGATTATTAGCCTCTGTCCCTCCAGATGTAAATAAAATTTCATTCTCTTCCGCCTTCAATATCTTCGCTAAAATCGCCCTTGCCTCTTTTATATATCGTTCCGCATCCAGCCCCTTTCCATGCATAGAAGAAGGATTCCCATAATCCGAAATCATGGTTTTAACCACAATGTCCTTAACCGAATCCAAAACTGGAGTTGTAGCGGAATTATCCAAATACGCAATCATTTCCAAACCTCTCTTATATTCTTTTTATACATTGTCCAAAAAACTAACGGTATCCAATATACAGCACTAATTTTCTAAAGCAAACATAATCACACTTAAAACCACTATTCCAGCCGTTTCTGTCCGCAAGATCCGCTTTCCTAAACTAACTGCTTCTATTCCGTTTTGCAAAGCAGTTTCCACTTCCTCCTTCTCAAAACCGCCTTCTGGTCCAATCAGTATTCCTACCCGGTTTCCCCCTGTTATCCCTCCTATTTTCTTCCGTGTCTGCTCCACTCCCTCGGCACACTCATAGGGAATCATCTTGCACTCAAACTCCCGTATAAAATGACAGACCTCTTTCAATTCCATCACAGGCAAAACCTCCGGTATCACTGTCCGTCCCGCCTGTTTTGCCGCACTCTCTGCAATTCCGTTCCAGCGTCTAATCCGATCCTGCTCTTTCTTCTTATCCAGCTTTACCACTACCCGATTCGTCTTCATAGGCACAACCGCATACACTCCAAGCTCTACTGCCTTCTGAATAATCCACTCCATCTTGTCCCCTTTGGGAATCCCCTGAAAAAGATAGATCTGTACCGGAAGTTCTGCAAAAGATTCTTCTACTGATAAAATCTCAGTCTGAATCCTTTCACTCTCTATCTGAACAATCCGGCAAAGCCGCACCTGACTCGATCCGTCACTAATCTGAATCTGATCTCCCTCCTTCATTCGAAGCACATTTCGAATATGATTGACATCTGTACCAGTAATCCAAATCGTCTCTCCCTCTACCTGACTCCGATCCACAAAAAAACGATGCATCTCTGCCACCTCCTGCTATCTGCGTCTAGCTGTCACCGAAACCCATTCCCCCTGCACGGTTGTCTCTACAAGTTCAAACTCTGTATTCTGTCTTAAAGCATCCTCTACCATCTGCCGTTTACTCTCAAGAATCCCAGAGGTAATCAAATATCCTCCTCTCTTTATATGTCTTGCCACCTCTGCCTGCAGCAAGACAATAATATCCGCCAAAATATTTGCCACTGCTATATCATATCTCTCTAATCCGATCTCTTGCTGCAGCGACTCATCCTCAATCACATTTCCAATTCGAACCGTAAACTGTTCTGAAGAAATCCCATTTGCCAGCCGATTCTCCTCTGCAGCCGAAACCGCATTAGGATCTAGATCCGTTCCGACCGCATGCTTTGCCCCCAATTTCAATCCAACTATCGAAAGAATTCCGCTCCCGGTTCCCACATCTAAAAGCTCCGCCCCAGAAAATAAATACTTCCTTAACTGCCGAATACAAAGCTGTGTCGTCTCATGCATCCCGGTTCCAAACGCCGTCCCAGGATCGATCTGAATCAGCAGCTTGTCCCTATCCTCCTTCGGCACTTCCTCCCAAGTCGGCTTAATTAAAATATCCTCCACCGTAAAAGGCTTAAAATACTGCTTCCAATTATTCATCCAATCCTTATCCTCTGTCTCTGATTCCGCAATTTTTCCTTCCCCAATCTCTACAAAATCCCGAAGCCGTTCCAACCCGTCTTTTACCTTCCCTATCAGCTCCGAAACATCCTCCTGCGGCTCCAAATAAAAATGAACCTTAGCCAGCCCGTTATCCGGCGGCAGCTCCGGCAAAATATCTACAAACATCGCCATCGTGTCCTGTTCGGAAAGCGGCACACAATCCTCAATCTCAATCCCCTCAATTCCCAATTCCAACAGCATATCACTAATCAAATCCTCTGCGGCTGTAGTTGTATCAATCGTAAATTTATTCCATTTCATAACCATACACCTCCAATTTTTATCTCTTCTGTATCAAAAAACATCCTAAAAAAGCAGCACTTCCGCCTAAACAAACCGGCAGCAGTACCTCCCACCGTCCTATACTACCATATTATCCCACCTGACAGCAACCCCTTTTTCCAACAAAAAAATCCGGCACAGAAACTTTCTGCACCGAATCCCTTTACATTACCACCTGCTGCCTCCGCAAAAACATCCAGGCAATTCCGACTGCCCCTAAAGATACCACCACTCCTATTAAAATCCAAACATTCTCTCCAAATTCTGCAGCAGCCCCAGCAATCCACTCCACTATCTCTCTCCCCTTCCGGGCAATTCCCGAATTCTCCGATATCATTCGAGGTATACCAGCCAGCAGGATTCCTCCAAACCCAATTACCCAATAGATTTTCAATCCATACCGAAGCAGCAGTGCCTGAAACAGCATCTGCCCGGCAATCACCCCCAAGACCCAAATCCATATCCCTTTCCGCCAAAAAATCTCCTCTGCCCCAAATACTATCTTAGCCTCCGGCACCAGCCAATGATAAATCCCCTCTTCTACTGCCCAAAGCCCTCTAACCAACACCACCATTCCCAAAATCTCTAAAAAAGAAACCAACTCATAACACCACACAAACTGCTTTCTAGTCTGTCCCATAGAAACTGCAATATTAAACTCCCGGCAAAAATAAAAAGAATCCGCAAAAACCCATAAACAAGCAGCTATCACCGCAGCAGACAGCGTTCCCGCCACAAACACTTCCGATATACTCCCCAGATGCACCTTCACCACCAATACAATTCCTATTGCCAGTAAATAAATTCCCATCATAATTAAAAACCCTATCCCTGCTTCTTTTTCCCGCCTCTTTAACTGTTTCTCTAGCATCTCTTTCCCTCCCTAACGCCGCACTTCATAGTTCCGAACAATCTGCCGCAAAGCAAAAATACTTCCTATATATAACACCACTGCAGCTCCTGCCGCTATCCACAGCCATCTCTGCTGAATTACAATCCCACCCATTCTCGCTATTATCAGCCCAAGGACTCCTCCTCCTGTTACAATCAAAACCATAATCAGCATTGTAACAAACCAAACCCCTTTCATTCCAAACCGAAGTCCTAAAGCAGTAGAAAATTGTCCCAATGCCATCCCTATCACTCCTCCTAATAAAATAAGACAAACCCCCTGTTTAGAAACAAGAGAAGAAAAACAAGCAAATAAAACCAGCAATCCTCCCATTTCTCCTAATACCAGCCAATTTACAATCTGAAACCCCCACACTGTCTCATCTCTTCTAGAACCAAAAGACATCACCAAAGGAATATAAACCATTCCATAAGACATCGGAACGACAACAGTAGACACTAGCAGCAGCATAACTTGATAAGTAAACCAAATCTCCCACATCTCTTCCGTTCCAAAAATTTTCTTTCCACCGATATAAGAAAAGAAAATCACATAAAACCAAATGATTAAAAATGTCACCCCAATATACTTTTCAGCAAGCGATCCCCAAAACAGAATATTTCGTTTCAGAACCTGCTTTTGCACTTTCTGCTCCATCTCTATTCCTCCATCCCGCATAAAGCTACAAACAAACTTTGAAGATTTAACGGCTGAACCGTAATATCATATCCCTCCGGCAGGTGTTCACCCTCCTCCAACAAAACTGTCACCTGCTTTCTCCGTCCAACCTCTTCCTGATGATATGTTTTCAAACCTCCCACAGCCTGATCCACCACCTCCGAAAGCCCGCTAATACAAAAAGCCCGTGCAAGCAGTTCCTGGGTATTCTCTTTTAAAAGCAATTCCCCCTTCTTTATCATAATCACCTCTTCAAATAAATCCGAAGCCTCCTCAATAATATGCGTAGAAATAATAAACGTCCTCCCGGTCTCCATATATTCCTGCAGCAATCGTTTATAAAAATACTCCCGCATCACAATATCAATCCCTGCCACGGGTTCATCTAAAAAAGTAAACTCTGCTTTACTGGCAAGTGCCACAATAATTGTCACCATAGACAACATTCCCTTTGACAATTTCGATATCTTCTGCTTAATATCCAACTCAAACTTTTCAATTAAATTCCCCGCCATAGCCAAATCCCAATTAGGAAAATAATAAGAAGCAATCTTTAAATATTCCTTTACCTTCATATTATTGGCATTACTCCCCATCAAATTCTGCGATAGTTCTCTAGAAAAGCAGATATGATTCAATGCCCTTTGATTTTCCCAGATTTCCTCTCCGTTCCATGTCACACTCCCGGAAGTAAGTGGATTCTGAGAAGACAAAATAGACAGCAAAGTCGTCTTTCCAGCCCCATTTCTTCCGATTAATCCATAGATCTTCCCCTTTTCCAAAATTAAATTAATATCCTTTAATACCTGTTTTGTACCATACTGCTTACAAACATTCCGACATACTATCCCTTGCATATTCATACACCTCTCCCTTTCTCTTCCTGCTCCTTTTGTTCCTCTCCAAACCGAATCATCTGAATAACCTGTTCTTTATCCAATCCAATACTCGCTGCTTCCTGCAAAAGCCTCTTAATAAAATGATTATAAAACTCTTCTCTACGCCGTTTTAAAATCTGCTCTTTCGCCCCAGCTGCTACAAACATTCCAATCCCTCTTTTCTTATATAGAATACCGGAATCCACTAAAAGATTAATCCCTTTTGCTGCGGTAGCCGGATTTATCGTATAAATTTTTGCCAGTTCATTCGTACTGGGAACCCGTTCTTCCTCTAAAAGAATATCCCTAAGAATATCCGTTTCTATCATTTCACTAATCTGCAGATAAATAGATTTTTCCTGCGTCAATATTTCATTCATCCATACGGTCTCCTTTCTCCAAAACTCTCCTTTTGCTTTTCAAACATATTCTTCTAAACATACTTCCCCAAACGATATTCTCCACAGAATTTATTCTTTCAAGTTCATTAGCTAATTAGTTCATTACTTATATAATTAACTATAGCACTAAAAAATTCCTTTGTCAACCTATTCTTTCTATTCCAAGATAAGATAACAAAAGATGCTTGTAAAGAGGACGCCAGAGTACTTTCTGTCAACGCTGTTCCGCTCTCCGAAAAGTAAGAACGTCTAATACTTCTGAATTTACGCACACCCAACCGGACGGACCGGCACGCAATTCGCCTCTGCAGGAGGCTAAACACGTGCCTTTTTTTGCCATTCAAGAATAGCAAAAAATCCTAGTAAATCGACAGAAGCATAAGACGTTCTAACTTTCCTCCGAAGTCACAGCGTTGACAGAAAGTACTCTGGCTATTTCTTCTCTCAATATAAGTATCATCTTCTCCCCTTTCATTTCTTCCCTATCACATCAATATTTATCCAACCGTTCTGTCTATATGACCAACAATTTTGTCTATATGAAATACCATCACAAAAATCCTCCACATAAAATACAACAAATAAAGCAAGCAGCCAGATCCCCATATAATTTCCAACACAATACTGGCAGGAAAGAACAATAAAATAAATCTACCGGCAGGAAGAGACAGCTGGAGCGGGAAAATGATTCCTTTCCGCTGTGACTTCGGAGGAAAGCTAGAAAGTCTAATGCCTCTGTCGATCCCCTAGGATTTTTTGCCATTGCCAATGGCAAAAAAAGGCACGTGTTTAGCCTCCTGC
>CAJUEI010000032.1 GCA_910585255.1 uncultured Lachnospiraceae bacterium | reverse complement strand
AGCTATGAGGTTATGAGCAAGTAGCAAAGCGGATTGCGAATATCCGATTTGACTTTTTTATATTGAAAGAAAATATGGAGTGTTTTTTGTTTTGGGGTTGTTTTTTATTTATCAGATATAAGAATCGTATTTGTTGAATAAAAGAAAATTTTATAAACTTTTTTAAAAATATAGAAATTTCTACTTGCCAAATAGGATTTGTTATGGTATCATACTCTTTGTCAGGTTTTCAGTCAAAAGAAAATAGTGAGGCTCCATGGTCAAGCGGTTAAGACACCGCCCTTTCACGGCGGTAACAGGGGTTCAAATCCCCTTGGAGTCATTCTTGACATATTTAAAAGAATGTGTTAATATAATATAATGTAAGGCGCAGTAGCCAAGCGGTAAGGCAATGGTCTGCAACACCAGTACGCACCGGTTCAAATCCGGTCTGCGCCTCTTGAAACCCCAATTGTTTGGGGTTTTTTTATGTACACGGGTGTTCAAAGGAAATAGGTCAGCAGAACTGATGGATGCCCGATGCGGCGAGGAGAAATTTTCATTCAGAAAAGAAAGCTGTCAGAAAAATGTGTTTTCCGATAAATATTCTTGTCAAATTTTCTTCTAGATGCTATTATTGATAATAAATATAAAAATTAAAGGAGGAAAAGAATGAACGATTGTTATGGATGCAGCACTTGTAAAAGTGCGGATAAACCTCTAGAAAAATTTATTGCCAATCTTCCAATGGAGACATCCCACCATAGAGTAGACGGGCAGAAAACAAAATGTGGATTTGGTTTAAAAGGAGTATGCTGCCGATTATGTTCAAACGGTCCATGCCGGATTACTCCTTCTGCCCCAAGAGGAATCTGCGGAGCAGATGCGGATACCATTGTTACTCGGAATCTTTTGCGTGCAGTGGCAAGCGGAAGCGGATGCTATATTCATATTGTAGAGAATACAGCAAGGAATTTAAAAAATACCGGATTGTCCAAAGGAGTGATTAAAGGTGAGCGGGCACTTCGTCTGCTGGTACAGGAATTTGGCTTAGAAGAATCCGATGATCTACATAAAATGGCTTGTGAAGTAGCGGATAAAGTTTTAGCCGATCTCTATAAACCGGACTATGAAGAGATGGAGCTAATCCAAAAACTTGCGTATCCGCCTCGCTATGAGAAGTGGAAAGAACTTGGGATTTTGCCGGGCGGTGCAAAATCAGAGGTATTTGCAGGTGTAGTAAAATGTTCGACCAATCTCAATTCCGATCCAGTCAATATGCTGCTGACCTGTTTAAAACTTGGAATATCAACTGGTTTATATGGTTTAACTTTAACAAATCTATTAAATGATGTTATGTTGGGTGAACCGCAGATTCGTATGGCACCAGTTGGATTAAATGTGATCCATCCAGACTATATCAATATTATGATCACCGGGCATCAGCACTCTATTTTTGTAGATCTTCAGGAGCGGTTAGTTTCACCGGAAGCAGTAAAGAAAGCACAAGAGGCAGGGGCGAAAGGATTTAAACTGGTAGGATGTACCTGTGTAGGACAGGATCTGCAGTTGAGAGGAGCTTATTATACCGATATTTTTGACGGTCATGCAGGAAATAACTACACCAGTGAAGCAGTGCTGGCAACAGGGGCAATCGATGCAGTACTTTCAGAATTTAACTGTACACTACCAGGTATCGAGCCGATCTGTGAACAATTAAATATTAAGCAGATCTGTTTAGATGATGTAGCGAAAAAAGCTAATGCAGAATTGATGCAGTTTTCTTATGAGCAGCGAGAGGAGATTAGCAATCGTGTAATAGATGCTGTTATTGCTTCCTATAAGGAACGGCGAGGGCAAGTAGAACTTCGTCTTCTGCCGGAACATGGCAATAAAAATACACTGACAGGTGTAAGCGAGGGATCACTTTATGAATTTTTAGGAAAGTCCTGGAAACCATTATTAGATCTTATTGTATCGGGAAAGATTAAAGGAGTGGCAGGAGTGGTAGGCTGTTCTAACTTGACAGCTTTAGGGCATGATGTATGTACGGTAGAACTGACAAAAGAATTGATAAAGAGGGATATTCTTGTCCTATCGGCAGGATGTTCATCGGGCGGAATTGAAAACTGCGGTTTGATGATGCCGGAAGCAGCGGAACTTGCCGGAGAGGGATTAAAAGAAGTCTGCAAGAGTCTTGGCATACCGCCTGTACTAAACTTTGGTCCATGTCTTGCGATTGGTCGTTTAGAGATGGTAGCAACTGCTTTGGCGAAGGAGTTAAAGGTAGATCTTCCGCAGCTTCCTTTGGTACTTTCTGCACCGCAGTGGTTAGAAGAACAGGCACTTGCCGATGGTATGTTTGGTGCTGCCCTTGGGCTTGTATTGCATTTAGGACAGCAACCATATATTGCAGGCAGTGAGCTTACCGTCAAAATTTTAACGGAAGGTTTAAAGGAGCTTACTGGAGGACAGGTTATTATAGAATTAGATCCGGTAAAAGCTGCCGAACAGTTGGAACAGATTATTGAGGAAAAGCGAAAAGGGCTTCACATTTAGGAAAGGGGGAGATAACATGAAACGAATCATGATCGATCCTTCCAAATGTGATGGATGTAAAAATTGTGCACTTGCCTGTATGGACAGTCACAGAAAAGACGGAAAGACAGGAGTAGAGACCCTTAACTTTGCTGATCCGGCGAATGAAGCACGCAACGATATTGTAAATGACGGATCGGGCGGCTATCTGCCGATGTTCTGTCGTCACTGCAGTGTACCAAAGTGTGCAGGCAGCTGTATGAGTGGGGCACTCTATCAAGACGAAAAAACCGGGCATGTATTATATGATGAAACCCGCTGTGGTGCTTGCTTTATGTGTGTAATGAACTGTCCATATGGAATTCCAAAACCGGATGTCAGCAGAGTAAAGATTTTAAAGTGTGATTTTTGTATGGATCGGGAAGAAGGTCCAGCCTGTGTAGCTGCCTGTCCGAAAAATGCGATTTATGTGGAGGAGGTGTAAGCATGGGAAATCCTTATGTAATAATTGGAACCGGAGCAGCGGGAATAGCTGCTGCAGAGCGGCTTCGGCTATTAAATCCAGATGCAGTAATTCAAATGCTGTCGATTGATGAATATTCTCATTCCCGCTGTATGCTGCACAAGTTCCTCAGCGGTGAACGGAACGAAAACGAGATTGCTTTTGTATCGGAGGATTTTTTTGAAAAGAAACAGATTCTCTGGGGAAAGGGGCAGAAGGTAACAGGAGTAGAACCAGTACAGAAGAGAGTTTTATTAGAACAGGGATATTTACCTTATGAAAAACTGCTGATTGCTACCGGTTCGGTCTATGGGATTCCGCCGATTCCCGGATTCCGTACAGCGGCAAATGTATTTGGATTTCGAGATTTAAGTGATGTACAGAAGATAAATGCCATGATTCAGGAAGTAAAGGCCGATCATGTCTTTATTGTAGGGAGCGGACTGGTCGGATTAGATGTAGCATACGCACTTTTGGAGCGTGGAATTAAAGTAACGATTGCAGAGATGGCAGATCGGATACTGCCGCTGCAGACGGACGCCGTTTCCGCACGGGCATATCAGGAATTATTTGAAGAAGCAGGGGCAGTATTTAAACTTGGAATAGGTGCCAGTGATTCTGTAATCGATGCACAGAATAGAATTACAGCAGTAAAGTTGTCAGACGGAGAAGAGATTGCTTGTGATTTTGTAATTTGTGCAGCCGGAGTGCGACCAAATCTTGCTTTTTTGGAGGGCAGCGGATTAAAAACAGAGCGTGGAATTGTAGTAGATGAGTATATGCAGACTTCTGCTCCTGATATTTATGCAGCCGGTGATGTAACAGCACTTTCTGGAATTTGGCCAAATGCAATGGATCAAGGACGAATTGCAGCTTCCAATATGAGCGGACAGCAGATGAAATATACAGACACTTTTTGCATAAAAAATACTATTAATTTCTTTGGGCTTACTATGCTTTCGGTAGGAGAAGTAGAACCAAAGGAAGAGGGGTCACAGGTGTATATAAGAGAATGTCGAAATGCCTATCAAAAAGTAATTGTAAGAGATGGTACAGTAAAAGGGGTACAGTTACAGGGAGATATTTCTCATAGCGGATTTTGGCAGTATTTAATAAAAAATCAGATTGATATTTCCAGATTGCTTGCGAAAAAGTCGGTATTTGAGATTGGATATGGAGACTTTTACCAGCTAGATAATTCAGGGGAATATGTCTATCGCCAAAATTAGATTTTTTATCTGTCTAGAAAACAAGTCAAAGGAAATTCGGAATCCGCTCCGCTACTTCCTTGATAGACTAAATTATAAAATAATAACAGAACGCCTGAAGGAGCTGCTGTAAAATATTATAAATGGTAGAAATCTATTATTTTGCAGCAGTCCCTTTCAGGCTGTTCTTTCTTTATGGCTCATAGATTTTATTGAATTGCTTTCTGTATTCAGAGGGAGAAATTCCTTTTTGTTTGCGAAAAATTCGACTAAAGTAGAGAGGATTTTCATATCCTATAATACGTCCTATTTCCGTAATATTATAATTTGTGGTTTCCAACAGTACTTGTGCATTTGTAATGCGGATGGATACCAGATATTGCATAGGGGTAGTATTTGTATATTGCTTAAAGCAGCGAATAAACCAACTGATGCTCATTCCTCTGGAGACAGCATAGTTTTCGATATTGATTTCCGTATTGTAATGACTGTGAAAATATTGAATAGCCAATTCCATTTCTCGATCTAAATATTCATTTTTTCGAATTTGTTCTTTGCTAAGCTGACGGTGAATAAGAATAAAAAGCTGTAGCAGCAGTAAAACCAGTGATTCTTTATAGTCAGTCTGACCTCTTTGCAGTTCTTGGATCATCTGTTTAAAAATTCTTACATATTCTAAAGAAGTTCCTGTATTAATCACTTGCATCTCATCTTTTATTCCATAGTGCCGCAAAAGATTCTTTACATTTCCTCCGGTAAAATGAACCCAATAAACTTCTGTTTGATCAACTCCATAATAGATATATCGCTGCGGTTCTTTGGGACGGTAGACCACCATATGACCAGCGGTTACAACGGTAGGTTCTTTGCTGTTGTTAAAGTAAAAATATGCTTTTCCTGAGGCAATATAGAGAATCTGAAAGTCTAAGCGTCCTCTGGGACGGTGGGTAGGAAGTTTCGGGCGGGTGTAGAGATGATAGGTTCCGCAGCTTCCTACAATTAAAGGTCTGGACTTATCTTTAAAATCCACTAAAGAGTTGTTTAAATAAGCAGAATTAATATACATATTTGTTTTGACTCCTTTCTGAAACCATAAGGAACAGGCTTTTTTCTGACTAATAGGATTGTATCATTTTGTGCATGTTTTGTCTAATATAATTTATGGACGGCTGGACGAGAAATTTATATAATAAAGATACAAAGAGACAAGAAAAGACAAGACGGAAAAGAAAAACAATTTAAGGAGGTGTACAATGATTGTACCAAGATATTATGAGGATTTAAAGATGCTGCATGAGAATACCATGCCGGCACGATCCTATTATATGCCAGCTTCCAGACAGATGGATACACTGGCAGAGAAGCGGGAACAGTCGGATCGGATGCAGTTATTAAACGGAAAGTGGCAGTTTCGGTATTTTAAGAGTATTTATGAATTGCAGGATGCCTTTTACCAGACAGACTATGATCGATCTTCTTTTGAATGGATACAGGTGCCGGGAGTTTGGCAGATGATGGGATATGATACACATCAGTATACCAATATTCGTTATCCGTTCCCATTTGATCCGCCTTATGTCCCGCAGGATAACCCTTGCGGAGCCTATGTGCGTGAGTTTACGTATAAAAAGGATTTGTCTGTACCAAGTGTTTATCTAAATTTTGAAGGAGTGGATTCTTGTTTTTATGTTTGGGTAAATGGAGTCTATATTGGGTATAGCCAGATATCCCATGCGACCAGTGAATTTGATATCAGTGGGGCAATAATAGAGGGAAGCAATACATTGGCTGTTTTAGTATTAAAGTGGTGTGACGGAAGCTATCTTGAAGATCAGGATAAATTTCGAATGAGCGGGATTTTTCGGGATGTTTATTTGCTGAAACGCCCAAAGCAGGCAGTATGGGATTATTTTATTCAGACAGAGCTTAAAGAGGGAACCGCATCTATCTCAATACAGACACAATATTTAGAAAAATCTGTTCCAACCGCAGTTGCTCTTTTTGATGCAGATGGCAGCATGGTTGACTATATCCAGCAAATGGATCGGATCTCCGAACGAAACACTTCCAACCCAGAAACACAGGAAAATAGTGAAAAGAAAGAACAGAAGTTTCAGGCAGAACAGCAGGGGATTTTAACCATTGCAGATCCCATTCTATGGAATCCAGAAAATCCGTATCTCTATACACTGGTGATAGAGACAGAACAAGAAACCATTGTAGACTATGTAGGACTGCGGGAGATTAAAGTTATTGATCAAGCAGTTTATCTAAATGGAGTAAAAATAAAGTTTCATGGAGTCAATCGTCATGAATCCGATCCGATTACAGGTTTTACAGTTAGTTTAGAACAGATGAAACAGGATTTTACACTGATGAAGCAGCACAATATTAATGCAATTCGAACCAGTCACTATCCCAATGTTCCTATCTTTTATCAGCTCTGTGATAAGTATGGATTTATGGTAATAGATGAGGCAGATATAGAGAGTCATGGTCCCTGTGAAATTTTCTATGCTGATAACAGCGATGCCAATAAATTTGACCGTTGGAATGAGCCAATTGCAGATAATCCAGAATGGGAGGAGGCGATTCTAGATCGAGTAAAGCATTGTGTGCAGAGGGATAAAAATCGTCCTTGTGTTTTAATCTGGTCAATGGGAAATGAAAGTGCATTTGGGTGCAATTTTGAAAAGGCTTTAAAGTGGACGAAGGAATTTGACAGCAGCAGGCTGACTCATTATGAAAGTGCCCGCTATAGAAAACATGGAAAAAACTATGATTTTTCCAATCTAGATCTCTACAGCAGGATGTATCCGGGGTTTGATGAAATACAGGAGTATTTAGAAAGGAAACCCAAGAAACCATTTATTCTTTGTGAATACTGTCACTCTATGGGAAACGGACCAGGGGATCTAGAAGATTATTTTGTATGGATCGATCAATATGATTGGATGTGCGGAGGATTTGTTTGGGAGTGGTGTGATCATGCGGTTGCCCATAGAAAGACATCCGAAGGAAAGATGAGATATTACTATGGCGGAGATCATGGAGAGAAGATTCATGACGGAAATTTCTGTATGGATGGATTGGTATATCCAGATCGAACTCCTCATATAGGGCTTTTAGAGTATAAAAATGTCTATCGCCCGGCAAGAGTGGTTTCTTTTAAACAGGATACAAAAGAATTGAAAATTAAAAATTATATGGAGTTTACCGATTTGGCCTCTTATATAGAAATTCGCTATAAAGTAGACTGCGATGGAGTCAGCATAGAAACGGGTATTCTTCCCATCGATTCGATTCAGCCAAAACAGACAGGGACAGTCAATCTGCCGATTACCGTGCCAAGATGCGGAAAAACGTATTTAAAATTATACTATCATTTAAAAGAGGATTCCGAATTAGTATCTGCAGGGCACCTGTTGGGATTTGATGAAATCTTATTAGAAACAGAAGACAGCCGCAATCAGACTGCAAGAAAGTGGTTAGAACAAAGGGATACCAAGAACAAGACCATTACTACACAAGAGACAGATACGGAAGTTATCTGCAAAGGGGAATGTTTTGAATATCGATATGATAAACGTACCGGATTCTTTACAACCCTAAATTATAAAGGAACCCAATATCTGGATCGTCCAATGGAACTCAATATCTGGCGTGCTCCGACAGATAATGATCAGAATATACAGTTAGAGTGGAAGCGTGCCCAATATAATCAGGCATATACAAGGGCATATTACACCATAGTAAAACAGACTGCTGCAGAGTGGGATCAAACAGGACAGACCATATCTTCGGTAAAAATTGGAAATGTATTATCCGTTGTAGCAGCCTCCGTACAGCGGATTTTAGAGATAGAAGCAAGCTGGGTAATCGGTTCTGACGGCAGTCTTTCTTTTAACAGTTTTGTAAAACGCAATATGGAATTTCCTATGCTGCCACGCTTTGGAATTCGCTTATTTTTAAATCAAAAATTAGAAACTGCATCCTATTATGGCATGGGACCTTTTGAGAGCTATCAGGATAAACATAGGGCATCCAGCCATGGAACATATCATGCACCGATTTCTTGTTTACATGAAGACTATCTTTATCCTCAGGAGAACGGAAGTCATATGGACTGTGATTATGTAACGCTTGAAAGCGAACAATTTGGCTTAACAGCCGTATCCGAACAGCCATTTTCCTTCCAGGCTTCCCCTTATACCCAAGAGGAATTAGAACAGAAAAAGCATCACTATGAATTACAGCCTTCCGGGAGTACGATTTTATGTTTAGATTATAAACAGAGCGGGATTGGTTCAAACAGCTGTGGACCAGAACTCTTAGAAAAATATCGATTAGAAGAAAAAGAATTTATTTTTGCTATAAAAATAATACCATTTACCAAGAAAAACTAGAAAAAAGAAGAAATATTCTTTATTTATCAGATAAAATCCAAAAAAGAAAAATGCTATGGAATGGAAAGTTTCAGGTATTTCAGCATGCAGAATCCGGAAAGAAATACCTGAAAACAGCACATAAGGGAAAAAAGAAAGGAGTATATTTATGCAGGAAAAGAAGTATTTAAAATGGTACAATATGGTAGGATATGGTTCCGGAGATATTGCAGGAAATGTAGTATATGCATTTTTATCCTCATTTGTTATGATTTATCTGACTAATACTGTTGGATTAAATCCAGGTGTAGTGGGCACCTTAATTGCCGCTTCTAAATTTTTTGACGGCATCACGGATGTCTTTTTCGGGACAATGATTGATAAAACAAAAAGCAGACTGGGAAAGGCAAGACCTTGGATGCTCTATGCCTATATCGG
Organism: uncultured Lachnospiraceae bacterium; assembly: GCA_910585255.1. Taxonomy (GTDB): domain Bacteria; phylum Bacillota; class Clostridia; order Lachnospirales; family Lachnospiraceae; genus MGBC114844. The sequence goes on along the minus strand of CAJUEI010000032.1, from coordinate 14,523 downwards.
CTGTGCAGCAACATTAGTCGCTATCTTTGCGGTTCCATTAGATATGGGAAAGACATCACAGTATATCTGGTTCTTTCTTGCCTACACTCTATTAAATGCCGTATTCTATACCGCCAATAACATTGCCTATTCTGCACTGACTGCACTGGTTACAAAAAACAGCAAAGAACGGGTACAGATGGGTTCCTATCGGTTTATCTTTGCATTTTCCACCAGCCTTCTGATTCAGTCTATTACAGTAGGTGCAGTATCTGCCTTTGGAGGAGGGGCATTTGGATGGAGAACCGTAGCGATTATCTATGCTGCAATCGGTTTAATAGTAAACACCATCTCTGTACTATCCGTAAAAGAACTTTCACCAGAAGAATTAAACGAATCTAATTCCGGTCTTTCCGATCTTCTCTCAGAAGAAAGAGAAGCCACAGCGGAAAAATACGGACTGATAGAAGCTGCAAAACTATTGCTTTCAAATCGATTTTATCTGATGATCTGCGGGGTCTATATTCTGCAGCAGATTTATAGTGCTATGATCAACATGGGCATTTATTATATGACCTATGTATTAAAAAATGAAAATTTATATGGTGTATTCTCTTGGGCGGTCAATCTTCCTCTGATTGTTGCACTTATCTTTACTCCTACTTTAGTAGCTAAATGGAAAGGCATGTATCGGCTGAATTTAAGAGGATATATGCTTGGAACCTTAGGACGTGCCCTAGTAATTGTAGCCGGATACTTAGGAAGTGTTCCTCTTATGCTTTTCTTTACCGGAGTTGCTGCATTAGGGCAGGGACCATGGCAGGGGGATATGAATGCGGTAATCGCTTCCTGTTCCGAATATACCTATTTGACAAAAAAGAAACGAGTAGACGGAACCATGTACTCTTGTACCTCTCTGGGAGTAAAATTAGGAGGAGGACTTGGAACAGCAATAGCCGGCTGGCTGTTGGCAGCAAGCGGATTTGACGGAAGTGCTTTGGTACAGTCAGAAAGCTGTATTCGTATGCTGTACTTTATGTATCTTTGGGTGCCTATGGGAATCAGCCTAGTTATTACACTGGTACTTTCTAGAATGAATGTAGAGGAAGCCAATGAAAAATTAAAGGAACAGCAGGGAAAATAGGGAAAATCAAAGGTGGGGTGCCGGGGAAACACCAGAGTTTCAAAGCGGCACTCCACCGTTTTTTTATAAAAGAACAAATAATAAAAAAATAGATTATGCATGGTAGACATAGTTGAAAAACTCAGCATAAAAAGCCAGCAAACCATGAAAAAAGTTTTTAATTTTATTCATATTTTCTTTCTCCTTTCTCTGTTTTCTAAGTGTATTGTACACGATAAGGAAAAAGATTGCTTGCCAAATTGGAGTAAGAAGTAGTCAATTTTTGCACAAAATAACGAGCTCTGTAACAAAGAAATAATTGCAGATTGAGAGAGGAGAGATTTAGATGTATCCATTATATGAAGCAACCAAACAAAACGTAAGTGTATTAGATAAGATTTCCACACATGTTTCCCCACATCTGCACTATGCCGTTGAATTTGTCTATATAATAGAAGGAACACTGGAATTAGGAGTAGAGAGAGAATTCTATCATATGGAAAAAGGAGATTTTGGAATGATATTTCCCAATCAGATTCACCACTATCAGGTATTTTCAGAGGGAGTAAACCGAGCCTGCTATATTCTTGCCTCTCCCGCTTTATGCACTCCGTTTACAGAGGATTTGCAGAAATACTGTCCGAAAATTCCGGTGATTTCACAAAACTTTGTAGATGCAGATATTATAAATATAGTAAACAGCTTAAGAGAGGCAAAACAAAGGGACGGAATTACAGAACGAGCCTATCTGCAGATTCTTTTAGCAAAAAGTATGCCCTTTTTTGCTATGACAGAGCGATGCTGCGGAAGAGATCTTGTAGAACAAACCGTTTCCTATCTGTCTATGCACTTTAAAGAAGAAATTACCCTGCAGAAGATGGCTTTGGATCTGGGAGTGAGTACCTATATACTGTCCAGAGTATTTTCCGGGACATTTCATCGAAATTTTAACCGCTACTTAAATGAAATTCGGCTGGACTATGCCTGTGCTCTTTTAGAACATACCAATCAAAGTATAACAGAGATCTGTATGGAATCCGGGTTTAGCAGTCAGCGGACATTTAATCGGGCATTTCGGGAGTATTACCGAGTAACCCCCAAAGCATACCGAGATCAGAAGAGAGAAAAATTTATTGCCCGGGTATCCGCTGAAAAGTCAAAGGAATCCGCTATTTTATCTGCTCCACAGCAGGAACGCAATAAAGAGGATTAGAGTAAAACTCTTTTTCCGTGTCATTTTCTATTACCGTAATAGGAAAATCAATGCTGCTCCAATGCAGTTCTCCTCCTGGTTCCATGTAGTATCCAAAGTGATAAGAGATAATATAGTTTCCAGGAGTTTCAATATAGCGGGTTCTGGGTTCGATATAAAGAGCCCCACAATAGGTTTCGGGATACAATGGCAGAATATTGACTAGATCATAGGGATAAATTTCGATTTCCTCACCGTTTTGATCAATTAATCCAATCCAAAGCGGCATAAGATAATAATAGTAATCAAGTGGAAACCATCCGTCTTCAAACCAATCATACGTTCCCCATGTCTGAAGACGTTCCCCTGTTTTATAAATTGTTTTGTTAGTTTTAGCATAAAAAACAATCCGATCTTGAATAACGGTTTTTTCTTCTAATGCTTTAGAACCTTCTCCATGAATTTTTATTTCTTTTGTATATTCTGCAGTAAGAGGTTCAGAGGTATCGTTTTTGTCCAGATAATATAAAAATTTTACATGAAATTGATAAGTTCCTGCAGGAAGGTTTAAACCAGTTGCCCAATTAACCGTTAGTTCCGCAACTTCCGGTTCGGCTGTCTCGTCTTTTTTTACTAAGGCAGAGAAATCGGTTATTCCTGCTGCCAGCATATAGGGGTACTGGTTATAACCGGTCATATTTTTGGAGATGATTCCCTCAGGAGCCAGTTCATAGCGGTGAGTATTTCCTTTTCCTGCTGCAGTAGCATGAAACCCTTGGTCGGAAGAGATATCAATAGAAAAAGAGTCATATTGATAATAAATTGGGTAGTTTTCTTTGTTTTCTACTTCAATATGATAACAGATAAAATCACTGTCTAAGTAGGATTCTTGATCAAAGACAAGATTTAGGCGAATTCCTTTTTTATTTTGCATAGCAAAAAATAGAGTGAAAATAAAAAGAATTCCTATGATAAGACTGCAGGGGATAAAAAATTTTGATTTTTTCATAGGTGTTTCCTTTCTGGATTTGCAGGTGATATGGGAATGGGTTATGTTTTAAGTTGTTTTTTTAAAATTTTAAGGAAGATATAGGGAATGATATTATATATTATAATGGATAAAGGCGGGGTTGGCAATAAGATTGTGGAGGGGGAGAGGGGCTTTTTTGTAGGGATTGCTGCAGTTGGGGGTGATTTGGAGGGGACGCCAGAGTGGGAAAACCATTCCTTCCCGCTGTTCCGCTCTCCAGAAAGTAAGAAAGTCTAATGCCTCTGAATCTAGGAACATCCAACCGGACGGACCGGGGTGCAATTCGCCCGTACAGCGGGCTAAACACACCCCTTTTTTTGCCATTCGAGAATGGCAAAAAATCCTAGTGGATCGGCAGAGGCATAAGACTTTCTAACTTTCCTCCGAAGTCACAGCGGGAAGGAATGGTTTTCCCACTCTAGCTGCTTTTTCCTGCCGGCAGATCTGTTTGATACCTCTTGACCGTTGGTGAGAAGGGAGAAGGAATACACTATTTTTATGTATTGTGAAAAATAGTGGAAGTACGGTTATATTAATAATATATTGCAGAAAGAGTAACTGATATATTACAGAGAAAATAACAGATATACTATGTAAGAAATAATTGGTACATTGCAGGGGATATACTGTGGAAGAGATAATTGGTACACTACAGGGGGGATAATAGATATACTGTGGAAGAAATAACAGGAGTTTTTTGTATATTGCGGAAGAAACAGCCAGAGTTTGGTATAGCTGTGCTGTGACTTCGGAGAAAAGTTAGAAGTTCTTAGACTTCTGTCGATCTAGTAGGATTTTCGGGCACTTGTGCCCGAAAAAGGGGTGTGTTTAGCCCGCTGTACGGGCGAATTGCACCCCGGTCCGTCCGGTTGGATGTTCCTAGATTCAGAAGTCTTAGAACTTCTTACTTTTTGGAGAGCGGAGCAGCACAGCTATACCAAACTCTGGCATCCTCCTCGGAACAATATGGACTCTAACCTTGGCTTTACATAAATGGGGATTGTAAATTAAGCAATTTCGTTGTATAATGGAAAAACAGAAATGAACGATAGAATAACAAGCTGTAATTAACGGAGGAATCCAATATGCGTTTTCTAAAATGGAATAAGTTTTATAATAGCAATCCGATTGTGCATTTCTGGATTTCTTATGCAACAGTACTGCTAATTCCGCTTGCAATTGTCACATTGGGGCTAATCGGAGAATTTTATGTGGTAAATGAAGATATTAATGCCTCGAATTTAAGTAAAATGGAACATAGTGTTCAATTAATAGACGGAGAATTGGATATGGTGGAAGCAGCGGCTCTTCGCTTATCTGTAAATTCATTTGTAAAAGATTTAGCATCTAAGGAAAGTATTACTGATGAAAATATATTGCAATTTAAAGATAGTATCAGACAGATATCGAATGTAATATATCAGCAAAGCACAAGGATTAAAACAGAAAAATACATTTATTTTAATAAATTAGATTATGTTATATTTGAAGAGTCTCTTTATCAGGAAGTATTATTTTCCTGGTATTTAAAAGGATGGGAGGTTTCTCCAGAGGAATGGAAGGAAAGGATAGTCTGTGAAGATCTGGGAATGGCAAAGTATTATGATACCTGCAATGATTATCTGCATTATTCCGTGCCAATTAATATTCGAAACGGAAGAAACGATGGTATGGTAGTCTATATGCTGGATATCAAACAAATGATTGACTGTTTTTCATTTGTAGACGAATATGGAGAGTGTGCGTTTTATATTTTAGACAGTGAAAATGAAATTATTTTTTCCAGGGATACAGAAGAAGATCGTATTTTAAATTTGGACAAGATCGATATTCCAGATATTTTTTCCAATACCGATTCTAGAAATCTTTTATATATAAAATCACCGAAAAGAAATTGGACTTACTGTGTGATTCTGCCGGATCATGCAGTTGCACATAGAGTATATGTATTACGCTGGCTGGCTTTTACAGTTGGAACAGTAGCGATTTTAATAGGGTTTGTTGTTACGGTTTATCTTGCCATACGGGAAGGGAAACCGATGAATTATATATTTACACTATTGGGAGAAGAACAGAGTCCTATGAAGAATTCTGTGCGGCTGGGGGAGATTGTAAGAGGAATTTTAAATTCCAATAGAGAATTATTAGAAGAGCAGGAGCAGAGCAAGCCATTACTAAAAAAGGCATTTTTTCATGATTTAATTACATTAGATGTAGCAAATACCAAAGAACTTACCTATCTTGCTGAAAATGCGGATATCAATTTGGAGACGGATCGCTTTCGAATAGTATCGGTGCGGCTGTTTGAAAATAATGACTTTTATGATGTGGATGAACAGACGCTAGAAGATGTAAAAGTGATTATACTTGGGATGCAAAAGTATATGGAAGAAAACTGCAGAGGGAATATTTGGTTTTATCAGAGGACGTATCTTTCTCTTTTAATTGTAATGGAAGAGGAATACGGGGGGGTAGTTTTGGAACAGATCGAACAAACCTATCAATGGCTTCGTATTACTTTTTCTACAGAGTCGGACTGGGGAATCAGCGGACCTTGTGAGAATATTATGAATATTTGGAAATATTGTGAAGAAGCAGAGATTGCAAGGGATCACTGTGAACCGGAACAACATATAGCAGAATATCAGATTGGATTTGAAGATAAATATACTTTTTATTTTCCAGAGGTTGCACAAGAGAAATTGGAAAATGGAATTTATTCTGGAGATAATGAGGCAGTGAGGGACATTTTGAAGATTTTAGAGGAGGAAAACTTTAAAAATCGCCGGTTAAGCCGAAATAGTGTGATTAAGTTAAATGCAAAGGTGACCAATTTTTTAATGGGGTTTGAATCGCAGGATGTTGGAATTTCGGATTCTGTGATGGAGTTAAATCAGTTAATCTTAGATACAGAAAAGTTTTCTGGATATTTATATTTTACTCTGTTAAAGAAGATTTGCAATGAGCTTTGCAATAAAGTAAAAAAGGAAAAAGGAATTCAGCGGAATAAATTAATCGAGGATATTCAAAACTATATAAAGGAAAATTATCAGGATGCCAATCTGGGATTAGCTACCATTAGTATAAAATTTGGAATTTCTGAAGGATATGTTTCTACTTTATTTAAAGAACAAACAGAGATTAATTTTACAGAATATGTGGAGGCAATTCGGTTAAAGCAGGCTAGGGTGCTTTTAAAGGAAAGCAATAGTACAATTGAAGAAATTGCTGCTTTAGTGGGATATAATAGTGTTCATTCGTTTCGGCGTGCCTTTAAGAGGGTACATGGGATGAGTCCAAGGGATTATCGGTAAATAAAATCGATTAGAAAAGAGTACATTTTATCTAAAAAGGAACCATTTTTTAACTGTTACTGTTAAAAAATGGTTCCTTTTTTTGTTTTATTTGGTAAATATGCTGTGAAAGAGGAAGCTCTTAAGGTACAATTTTGTGAATTTAGTAAGGTGTACCTTGTTGAAGACAGGGAAGAATGGTAATCTTGGAACATAGATACCTGAGTAAGCAGATATAGAAGGAACAGGGTATGAAAAAAGAGAGAAGAAGAGGAGGTTATTGCAATGAGCAGCGGAAACAAGAAGGCGGTTTCATCGGACGGTAAGATGATTCTTAGCAATAAGGATAAGCCGTTGTCGGTAAGACTTTACAAATATCGCTGGATGTATTTCATGTATCTTCCGGTATTTATCGTTTTGCTGATATTCGAGTATATCCCAATGGTAGGTATTGTAATCGCATTTTGTAATTACACGCCATTTACCGTAAAGCCGGAATTTATCGGATTAAAGAATTTCCAGGTATTACTTGGCAGTGAATTATTTTGGAGATCGTTTAAGAATACTTTGATTATTAGTTCGGTGAATATTGTTTTGAGCTTAACAACTTGTGTAGGTCTTGCACTGCTGATTGATGAAATTAAGACGGTGTGGTTTCGGAAGATTGTACAGTCAATTATCTATATTCCACATTTTATTTCATGGGTTGTTGTTGCTTCGATTTTTACCATGATTTTATCTCCTACCAGTGGATTAATCAATGGTTTTATTGAAAAATTAGGCGGCGAAGCGATTTATTTTCTTGCCGATGAAAAATGGTGGCGTCCGATGCTGTGGATTATTGAACGCTGGAAAGGAATTGGATGGGGAACCATTGTTTATATGGCGGCGTTGACCGGTGTGGATCAGGAGATGCATGAGGCAGCAACGATTGACGGAGCAAATCGCTGGCAGAGAGTTATTCATATTACGGTTCCGGCAATCAGTCCTACTATTTTAGTAGTATTTATTATGGATCTTGCAAAAGTATTGAATATCTTTGAGCCAGTTTGGGTACTGCAGAATGCAGCGGTATTAAGTGTATCGGATGTTATTGGAACGTATGTATACCGAATTGGTATTACAAATGCACAATATGGTATGTCAACCGCAGCCGGATTATTCCGTTCGGTTATCTCGGTTGTACTGGTAACACTTGCAAATCGGGCAAGTAGAAAAATACGTGGGGAGGGTATCTTGTCATGAATGATAAATTTTCGTTTAAAAAAGGTCATCGGGGCAGAGCAATCTTTCTCATCTGCAATTATACTTTTTTAGTTGCATTAATGATTTGTATGACAATTCCGCTTTTAAAAGTTATGGTTGACTCGGTAGACCCGACTACATATGGAATTCGGCTTTTCCCGAAAAAGGTAGATTTTTCCGCTTACAAACATATCTTAAGCAGATCTTCTCTGTACCGTCCGCTTTGGATATCGGTATACTCTACGGTTGTTGCGACTGTAGTAGGTCTGTTATTAACAACACTGGCTGGTTATGTTATTATTCAGAAAGAAATGCCGGGGCATAAGCTGATTGTTAATTCTATTATGCTGACTATGCTGTTTTCCGGCGGTATGATTCCGACTTATTTGACAATTAAGACTTTGGGATTAATGAATAATGTAATGACTTGTATTTTACCGGTATGTTTAAGCTCGTATAATATTATCTTAATGAAGAGTTTCTTTGAAGGGATTCCTGGAACGCTTTATGAAGCGGCAGAGTTAGATGGTGCTACGCCAATGGGAATATTTGCAAGAATTGTACTGCCGCTGTCAAAGCCGGCACTTGCTTCTATCGGTCTGTTTATTGCGGTCGGTATGTGGAATAACTATATGAACTTTGTACTTTATATTACAGATGCCAATAAAAAGAACTTCCAGGTAAAAGTAAGAGAGTTGATTTTAAATGATGGACTATCGGGAAGCAGTATTGATATTTCCGAGGATATGTTAAAAAATGCGATGGTTGTAATTGTCGTAATGCCATTTTTAGTGATCTATCCGTTTCTGCAGAAATATTTTGTAAAGGGAGTTACAATCGGTGCAGTAAAGGGATAATATAGAATATTATAAAAGGAGGAAATTTGTTATGAGAAAGAAAGGTATAATGGGGATTGCATTAGCAGCAGCGATGGCAGCAAGTCTATGTGCGTGTGGAAATGGGAACAATTCAGGAACAACTGCTGGTACAACAGCAGCTCCGACTACGGCAGCACCGTCTGGCAGCGGAGAGACCACCACGGCAGCACCAGAGACGACTACAGCAAAAACCGTAGAAAAGCCGGCATCGATTAGCTGGTGGACACATGATGGGCTAAATGAAGAGGATTATGTAAAAGAGTGGGATGCAAAATTTGGAGAAATTTCCGGTGTTACCATGGAGCATACGCAGGTTTCCAATAACGAATATCATGAACTGTTAGAGGTTGCATTTGCATCTGGGACAGAGCCGAATATCTTTGACTTATCCTGTGATCAGAAGGTTGCCTATTATGCAAGTCAAGGAGCTATTGCGGATTTAACCGATTTAATTAAAGAGTCAGGTATTTACGACAGAGTAAATCCAGAAGTCTGGGAGGCAATTTCGATTAATGGAAGAATCTATGGAATTCCAAGAGAAAATTCTGGTGGTGTAGTAAATTATGCAAGACAGGACTGGTTAGATCAGCTAGGGTTGGCGGCTCCAAAGAATTTTGAAGAATATTTGAATATGTTACGTTCTTTCCGGGATAATGTAGATCAGTGTAAAATTCCGCTTACCGTTCCGGGACTTCATTTGGCTATGAATCTTCCAGAATTTTATTGGGATGCAGAGGCAGACATTACTTATAAGGATGGACAGTGGGTAGACGGTATGTTGGAAGAGAGTTTTTCCGGTGCAATGCAGAGACTTCAAGATGCCTATGCAGAGGGATTAATTGATACAGAGGCTGTAACCAATACTACCAGTGCCTGCCGTGATAAATGGTATTCCGGCGAAGTAGGCGTATTCTCTTACTGGGCAGGCAAATGGGGCAATACTTTGGAAACCCGTATTCAGGAAAACTTCCCGGATGCAAAATTAGCGACATTAGATGCAATTGAAGAATCTTATTATAGACATAGTGGATTTAATATTCTTTGTATTGACGGAAGGCTTTCACCGGAAGAAGTAGAAAAAGTATTTTATTCTTTCTTTGGTACAATCTTTGATGGTGAAGAGGGACAGGAACTGATGTATTGTGGAGTAGAGGGACTGCATTTTGAATATGATGCTAATGGAGATATGCAGTATTTAAATATGAAATCTAATGCAGAATCCGTATTCCAGTCTGTATGGGGAAGTCCTTGGAGTGCAGTGGTATCCTTTAATGATGAAACACATCTGCCAAAGCCATCCGATAAGGCGATTGAAACAGAAGAAGTTTTAGCAAGAACAGGAAAGTATAAAGCTACTACTCCGTCTTCTGGTACATTAAATACAATTACTTCTGACTTAACTGCAATCCGTCAGGAAATTATTGCAAAGGTTGTTATGGGCAGTATGACAGTAGAAGATGGTATGGCAAATTATGCAAAACAGGCAAAGGCACTTGGAATTGAGCAGGTTTTAGCAGAAATGAATCAATAAAAAGGATTTTAACAGATGAATTGTGCCGCAGAACCAGACGTTCTGCGGCATTTTGCAGTAATATAAAACAGGAAATACCATAGATACAGCAGGAGGAATAGATGTTTTATCAAAAACTTGTCCAAGCAGCAAGAAGAAATATCATTGTACACTTTTGGATTTCTTATATTATGGTCTTAATGATTCCGATTTTAGTCATTGTATTTGGAGTTGTCGGTACCTTTTATATGGTAAATCAGGAAATCTATGAATCGAATCAAAATAAAATGGAACACAGTATCCAGCTGATTGAAAATGAGCTAAAGGTTTTAGAGGCAGCTGCAGTACAGGTGACAGAGATTTCTTCTATTAAAAGTTCAGCATTTTATGACTATATAGACGGGATTCGTATGCTGCAGTTTAAAAAAGGAATCGATACTTTAATGAATCTGTTTCAATATCAAGGTGTTCGTTTAATGGATAAATTTTATCTCTATTATAATCGATTGGGTTATCTGGTCTATGAGGGTTCCCTCTATCGGGAAAAATTATTTCTTGAAACTTATTTATCCGAATGGAAGTTAGAAGAGACAGAGTGGAGAGAGAAAATTGTTAATGCCGATCTGGTAATGGCAAAGTATCAAAATTCTTCTTCTGACTATCTGCATTTTATTATGCCGATTCGAGCTAGAGAAAACAATAACGGAGTAATGGTATTTGTCCTAAACAGAGAAAAAATAATCGAGTATTTCTCCTTTGCAGAAGAGTATGGGAAATATGCCATCTATATTTTTGATCGGGATCGGCAAATTCTATTAAGCAATGATTTTGCAGAAAACAGAACATTAGATTTATCACAGGGCGATTTTAATAAAGTCTTTTCCGATATTGACCAAGAACAACTGCTGCTTTCCGTATCCAAAGATAAAGGTTGGACATACTGCCTAATCTTGCCGGAAGGAGCAGCGGCACATCGTCTGTCTGTCCTAAGAACATGCAGTATTGCATGTCTGATTATCACTATGCTGATCGGGTGCATGATTTCCCTTTGGCTGGCAGTAAGAGAAGGAAAACCAATCAATCAGATTTTTTCCGTGATTGAGCAGGAGGAAGCAGAAGAGAGAAATACAAAAAAGCTGGGAAATTTGGTAACAGGAATCGTCCATTCCAACCAAGAGATGCAGAAAGAAATGGAAGAAAAGCAGCCCTTTCTAAAAAAAGCATTTTTTCACGATCTGATTACACTAGATGTTACAAATACAGAAGAACTATCCTATCTGGCAGAAAATGCCGGACTATACTTTAAAACCAATCAATTTCGCTTAGTCTCAGTTCGATTGTTTGCCAACAATGATTTTTACGAAATTGATGAGCAGACGCTGCAGGAGGTAAGAGTGATTATGCAGACCATACAAAAGTATTTGGAAGCACAGATAGAAGGCACCGTTTGGTTTTATCAAAGCAACTATCTCTCTATGTTGTGTATTCTAGAAGAAACATCCTCCATTCTTTCAATAATAACAGAAACACATCAATGGCTGTTACAGAACTATTCTACAGAGTCAGACTGGGGAATCAGCAAAACATGCCAAAATATTCTGCAGCTTTGGAAATACTGCGAAGAAGCAGAAACAGCACGAAATCACTGCAAAGCAGACATTCATATCAGAGAATACCAGACGGAATTTGAAGATAAACAAAGCTATTATTTCCCGGAAGCAGCAGAAGAGAGAATCTACCACTGTCTCTGCTCAGGCGATAGTGCTGCAGTTTACGACAGCCTGGTAATATTAGAAACAGAAAATTTTGAGAAGCGGCATTTAGACAGAAAAAATATGATAAAACTAAATGCCAGGCTGGTTTATATATTAGAATTATTTGAAGAAAAAGAAAAAGGAGTGACCGAATATATTATAAAACTTAATAAAATGATACTAGAAAAATCCTATTCAGAAGAAAATTATAGAAAACTGCTTCAGGAAGCCTACACCTATCTTGGACAGAAACTATATCAGGAAAAAAAGAATAACCGCAGCCAGCTACTAGAAAAAATAAAAAATTATATAAAAGAAAACTATATGGATTCCAGTCTGGGACTGGCTCGGGTAAGCATGGAATTTCAAATTTCCGAAGGTTATGTCTCGACACTATTTAAGAAGCAGGGAAATATGAATTTTGCAGACTATGTAGAACAGATTCGAATGAATCGAGCCTGCGAATTACTAAAAGAAAAAAAGCACAACATAGAAGAAATTGCTTCCCTAGTAGGCTACAACAGTGTACAGTCTTTCCGGCGTGCATTTAAACGGGTATACGGTATAAATCCTCGTGAATATCACTAAAAAAGGTACCATATTTTAAATCCAAAGTTAAAAAATTGTTTCCTTTTTTAACCTCATCAAGGAAGTCTCCCGCTTCTAAGCCGCCAAGGCGAAAGCGGTGGGTTGGAACTTCCTTGTTAATGATATAATAAAAATTTACCACAACAAAATAAAAATCCCACTAAAAAAGATACAGTTTTATAACAACAAGAGATGTTCCTTGTAGAAAACAAAACGTATATGTTAAGGTAATATTGTAATAAAACAATATTATAAATAATAAAAAAACAAAAGTAAACAGAAAAAACAAAAAGGAGGAATAAATTTATGAAGAAGAAGCGTGTAGTAGGAGCAGCATTAGCAGTAGCATTAGTAGTAAGCTTATGCGGCTGTGGAGGACAGGACTCCCAACAAAATACCACTCAGTCGACTACGGCAAATTCATCTGTTAATCAGACAACCGCAGCAGATTCCAAAGAAACAACCGGAGGGACACAGACAATTGAAAAACCAGCATCCATTAGCTGGTGGACTCATGACGGATTAAATGAAGCAGACTATGTAAAAGAGTGGGATGCAAAATTTCAGGAATTAACCGGAATTCAATTAGAACATACACAGGTAGCAAATAATGAATATACAGAACTTTTGGAAGTAGCATTTGCTTCCGGGACAGAACCAAATGTATTTGATGTTTCCTGTGATCAAAAGGTAGCATATTATGCCAGTCAAGGCGGAATAGCAGATTTAACGGATTTAATTAAAAACTCTGAACTTTACGATAAAGTAGATCCATCGGTATGGGAAGCCATTTCCGTTGACGGAAGAATTTATGGAATTCCAAAAGGCGAGGCATCTGGTATAGAGACTTATGTAAGACAGGATTGGCTAGACAGTCTGGGAATGGAAGCACCGAAAAATTATGAAGAATATATCAATATGCTTCGTGCATTTCGGGACAACGTTGAAGGATGTACAGCTCCTGTAGTAGCACCTGGCTTGCATCAGGCTATGAATCTTCCAGAATTTTATTGGGATGCAGAAGCAGGATTTGCCTATGTAGATGGGCAGTGGGTAGATGGGATGCTGGAGGAAAATTTTGTCGGTGCTATGCAGCGGCTTCAGGATGCCTATGCAGAAAAGTTGATTGATACAGAAGTTATTACCAATACCACCAGTGCTTGTCGGGATAAATGGTATTCCGGTGAAGTAGGAGCATTTTCTTACTGGGGCGGAAAATGGGGAGATACGCTGACTTCCCGTTTAAAAGAGAACTTCCCAGATGCAGGAGTAGTTGGAATTGAGGCAATAGATGAGAGTTACTATCGATTTTCAAGCTTTACTCTTTGGTGCATTGACGGACGTCTTCCTCAGGAACAGGTAGAGCAGGTATTCCACTATTTCTTAGAATATATTAACGATGGAGACGAAGGACAGAAACTATACTATTGTGGTGTAGAAGGACTTCATTTTGACTATGATACAAACGGAAATATGGTTTACAAAAATATGGCTTCCTCTCCAGATAATACATTCCAGTCAGTATGGGGAACACCTTGGCAGGCAGTAGTGCCGTTTAAAGAAGCAGACAAAGTTCCTCAGCCTTCCGATATTGTAATTGATACATTAGAAGTTTTAAATAAAACAGGAGTTTATATGAAGACAACTCCGGTTTCAGCCACATTAAATCAAATTACGTCCGATTTAACCGTTATTCGTCAGGAAACAATTGCCAATATTGTTATGGGAAAAGTTTCGGTAGAAGACGGACTGGCTTCCTATCGGTCTCAGGCAGAGGCACTGGGAATACAGCAGGTTTTAAATGAGATGAATACAAAATAAGAGATAAGGGGAAAGGCACTTGATAAAGGATCAGGTGCCCCTTTTAGTTAGGCTGAGGCGGACGCCGGTATCATTGGATGATTCTCTGCTGGGGCCGTTTGCACTAAGGC
>CAJUEI010000031.1 GCA_910585255.1 uncultured Lachnospiraceae bacterium | reverse complement strand
AGTGGGAGTGCAGACTCCCACTGAAAAGCTGCGATAGCAGCTATGAGGTTATGAGTAAGTAGCAAAGCGGATTGCGAATATCCGATTTGACTATTTGGAATTAAAAATTTTTATTGTAAAGGCAGATAGTATAATTTTATGTATTCTTTTTATGTTTATTTATGAATGGTATGTGTGTTTATTTAGGAAATAGGTAAATAAAACAAATGTTCTGGTTGGAATATACAGTGGGCAGGATAAAAAGAATCTCTGCAGGGGTATTGCTTCCCGCCGGCACTTAGGCACGGTTTTTTCGTGCCTTATGTGTCCGCTGCGAGGAAGCCTTAGTGCAAACGGCCCCAGCAGAGATTCTTTTTATCCTGCCCACGTCCGCTTTATCTATATGTATTCTGTCTATATGGTTTTTATTTCTGTTCGTTCTGTTTAAATAGTTAGGTTTCGCTTATATTCAGATAAATTTGTTCTCCAAGGAAATAATTCACTCTTGACAAATCCCATAAGAAAAGTTATGATTGCAAACAGGAATGTAACATAGAGAAACAAAAAATAACTAAAAGTTTCTATCTGAAATTTTATATAGTAAAGAAGGATCCTATTATCATTCCCTGCAAGTTCTGTAATTATACGAAAAACAACCTTTTTAACGAAAAGTTGCCTTTTTAGCAGAAAATGAGAGGTAGTAGAGTTGGAAAAGAAAGAATGTTTATCAGAGATTAAAACGGGCTGCAGTACAGTAACATATAAAGCGAGACTGTATGACAGACATCAAAATTGGATATCTGGTACAAAGCAGTTATACAATCAGGTTGTATGGCACTATTATCAAATTTTAATGAATGAAACACAGATTTTAGATCAAAGCAATTTTCTTGCTCTTCGAGTACTAGAAGAAATCAGTATTGGTACAAAGGAAATGAGAGCAAGAGGAGAAGAACCTGTTTGGAAATTGGAAAATTTACCGAAAATACCGCTGTATTTTAGACGTTCTGCTATTAATATGGCACTTGGATTGGCAAGAAGTTATTTTGTTTCTAGGGAGAGATGGCAGGAAGATACGAAAAGAGGGGTTCCCTCTCCGGCAGCCAGTTTAGATTGTTCCATTGTACTGTATAAAGGAATGTATCGAAATTTTCAGAAAGATTCGATAGAGTTAAAGCTTTATAACGGTCAGAAATGGATCTGGGTAAGGTATCCTTATACCGGACGGCAGATACCGGAAGAAGGACGAATTCTTTCTCCGACTTTGAAAGTAGAAAAAAATGCTGCTTATCTCCATATTCCGGTAGAAAGAAAGGTCAATGATATTCGTACTGTGAATGAACGAATGGAAAGGGAAGAGACGATTTGTGCGATTTCTTTTCCAGATAATGACTGTCTGGCGGTTTGCGTTATTATGAATAGAGAAGGAGAAGTAAAAGAAAGCCGCTTTATTCATGGAGGAGCAGAAAGAGAAAAAAAACGGAAACAGCAGATGGGAAGGCTGGAAAAAAGTAAAGAAAGCCGAAAAGGGGACAACAAAAACAGAACGGCGGAATCCGATGGACGGGAAAACCAAGAAATTTATAAAAAGATTGGTCAGATTAATCAGTACTATGCCCATCAGGTCAGCCGAAAGATTGTAGAATATTGTATGCAAAGAGGAATTAAAGTCATCATTGTTCCTAATTATGAAAATGCGATTAATTTTCAGACAAAAGGCTATCTCCATACCAATGGATTTCATTGGCAGGGACGGGCGATTATTCGGAACTTAAAATATAAAGCATTTCAAAACGGAATGGTAGTAACAACCATTCGTCCTTATCATATTGCGGATTCCTGCAGTGAGTGCGGGAAAAAGATTCAAAGATATAACGAAGGGTATCGAGCAAGCCGGAATTATTATGGAGGGCAGCTCTATCAGTGTCCAAATGGACATAAAGGAAATGCAGCATTAAATACTGCAAAAAATATTGGGCGATATTTCCTCAGACGTTTTCAGACAGAGCCTGAAAAAGAGGCAATGGAAAACTGTTTTTAGCAGACAAGACGGATGAGTGTAAATATAGAGAAAAGCGTTGGAAACGACAAAAAGGTATGGATGAAAAGAAGAAACCTTCTTGCATCTGTGCTTTGGGTACAGTGCCGCCTGTCTCTGCTTCTGAAACTTCTGCGGAAGGGACAGAGTGCACAGACGAAGAAAAGCCGGTTGATATAGGCTTAGTTGTGCTGAGAGGTATAAATAATTTTAAAAGGATGGAATATGAAAAAGGCATTAATTGTAACAACAGTGAGTGGATTTGTACCACAGTTTGAAATGAATAATGTTTTTCTTTTACAGGAAATGGGATATGAAGTCCACTATGCCAGCAATTTTCATAATCCGCATTATGGTTCCGATAATCATCGATTAGACGGAACGGGTATTATCTGTCATCAGATTGATTTTGTCCGCTCACCTTTTCATGTGGCGGCAAATCTAAAAGCATACAGACAGCTTTACCGGCTTTTAGAGGAACAAAAATTTCAATTTATTCATTGTCATACGCCTATGGGGGGCGTATTGGGAAGACTGGCTGCAGAACAGAACCGCAGAAGACAGCACTCTGGCTGCAGGGTAGCTTATACTGCACATGGATTTCATTTTTTTCGAGGTGCTCCGCTGATGAATTGGTTTTTTTATTATCCGGTGGAACGCTGGCTTGCCCATTTTACAGATAGGCTGATTACGATTAATAGAGAAGATTATCAGCGGGCAAAGAGGTTTCATTTAAGAGAAGAAAAGGGCAGACGGGGAAGAGTGGAAAAAGTAAATGGAGTGGGGATTGATGTAGCTTATTATCAGAAGCTTGCAGTAGATCGGGAGGCGGTCAGAAAACAAATCGGGGTAAAAAAGGGACAGCTTTTATTTCTTTCGATTGGAGAACTGAACCATAATAAAAATCATAAAGTAATGATCGAGGCATTAGCCGGAAGCAAGAGAGATATCTGTTATGTGATATGCGGAGAGGGAAAAGCGAAAAAAGATCTTGAGAAATTAATTAAAAAGTATCGATTGGAGAAAAATGTGCAGTTGTTGGGGTATCGAAAAGATATTCCAGAATTATTAAAGGCATCGGATCTATTTGTGCTGCCTTCTTTTCGGGAGGGACTTTCTCTTTCTTTGCAGGAAGCGATGGCCTGTGGTATGCCGGTAATTGCATCGGATATTCGGGGAAACCGGGAGCTGATTGATAGGGGAAAAGGCGGATGGCTGCTTCATCCAAAGGATAAAAAAGGATTGGTAAAAGTAATACAGGAAGTAGAGAAGAACAATCTGGCTCGTATGGGGAATTATAATTGCAGAAAGATAGAAGAGTATGACAAAAAGATTATGATAGGGGAAATGAAAGAAATCTATGGTTCTATTGATAAGGAGATATTATGATACATGGGCTGAAGGTAAAAATAGATGTTTTTATAAAATATAGAAATCTATTAGAAAACTTAGTATCGAGAGATATAAAAGTAAGATATAGACGGTCTGTATTAGGGATGCTTTGGACCGTATTAAATCCGCTTTTAATGATGGTGGTTATTACGGTTGTATTTTCTACTTTATTTAAGCAGAATATTGAACATTTTCCTATTTATTATTTGTCAGGTTCCCTTATTTTTTCTTTTTCTTCGGAAACGACAAGTAATGCACTGTATTCGATTATAGGGAATGCATCATTAATGAAAAAGGTTTATATTCCAAAGTATTTGTTTCCTGTGTCGAAAGTGGTATCAGGATTAGTAAATTTGGGATTTTCCTTAATTGCGATGTTTTTGGTTATGCTGGCGATGGGAGTGGAATGTCGTATTACATTATTGTTGCTGCCGATTCCTATTTTTTATACATTCTTGTTTGCAACCGGGCTGGGACTTCTTTTGTCGGCAGCAACGGTTTTCTTTCGTGATATTTCCCATTTTTATGGGGTATTTGTTATGGCATGGACTTATTTTACACCGATTTTCTATCCGGTAGATATTCTGCCGGAAACAGCCAGAAAAGTAATGGATTTTAATCCTATGTATCATTATGTGCAGTATATGCGGGAACTGATTTTGTATGGAAATTTTCCTAGTATGAGAGAGAACCTGATCTGCTTTTTATTTGGGGCAGTGATGCTGGTGCTTGGAACGTGGGTATTCTATCGGAAGCAGGATAAGTTTGTACTGTATGTATAGGAAGGAAAAAGAAATGGATACAATGATACGAGTAAATGATGTATCTATGATGTTCAATATGAGCAGCGATCGAATTGATAATATAAAAGAGTATATGATTAGATTGTTAAAGAAACAGTTGATGTTTCAGGAATTTTGGGCATTAAAGCATATATCATTTGAACTGGAAAAAGGGGATTCCTTAGGGATCGTTGGACTAAATGGTTCTGGAAAAAGTACCTTATTAAAAACCATTGCGGGAGTATTAAAGCCGACAGAAGGAAGTGTCTATACGGGAGGAGCGATTGCACCATTGATTGAGTTGGGAGCCGGATTTGATGACGATTTGTCAGCGGAGGAAAATGTCTATTTAAATGGAGCAATTCTTGGATATTCTAAAGAATATATGGACAGCAAATATGAGGAAATTATTACTTTTGCCGAGCTTCAGGATTTTACCCAGGTGCCGTTAAAAAATTATTCTTCCGGTATGAAGGCACGCTTAGGATTTGCGATTGCAACTATGAATGTGCCGGATATTTTAATCTTAGATGAAGTGCTGGCAGTAGGAGATTATAAATTTCAGGAGAAAAGTTTTCATAGAATGGAGGAAATCTTACATTCTGGTGCCACGGTTTTATTTGTCTCTCATTCGGTAGAACAGGTAAGAAAAATCTGTAAGAAAGCACTTTGGCTTTCGAATGGGGAGATGAAGATGTTTGGAGATGCAGAAACGGTTTGTTCTGAGTATGAGAGGATGTAGAAGCGGGAGAAAAGAGGATAGTATGGCTGCAAAGAAAAAAGTATTGTTTGTAATTACACAGTTTTATAAGGGCGGAGCAGAAGTGGCACTGCTGAACTTATTTCGAACTCTTTCGCCAAAAGAGTATGAAATTGATTTTCTTATTTTTGATCAGATCGTATTAAAAAATGCACAGTCTCTTATCGAAGAAATTCCTTCTTGGATTCGGGTCTGCAACGCTGCAGAGCGGGAGGGACGCTTTGCCATTATTTTTAAGATTTGGTCTAAGATTTATCAAAAGGTAACCAAGCGTCAGTTATATCGGAGAAGTGCCTATCAGTTTGTAAGATGGAAGCGGTATGATATGGCTTTTTCTTATGGAGAATGGCTGTCACCGGAGTTTGTTGCAAAAAAGGTAAAGGCAAAGAAAAAGATGGTGTGGATTCATACTGATATCGATAAAGCCAATTATGTGGAAGAAAAGATTCTATTTGGATTTGACAAGATGTATGACCGCTATATTTTTGTATCAGAGCAGTCAAAAAAAAGTGCAGAGAAACGCTTTTCTTTTTTAAAAAGAAAGTCGGTAGTGGTACACAATATGTGTGATGAAAAGGCAATACGTCTTGCAGCGGAGAAATCTGTTTCTGGTTTGAAATCGTATCCAAAGCCTTGGCTTTTGAGCGTAGGAAATTTAAGAGAAGAGAAAAACTATCCCAGACAGATTGAAGTGATGCGGATTCTAAAGGAACGAGGGATAACACTTACCTGGTTTTGTATTGGATCGACAGCAAATTATTTTGTCTGTCAGAAGGTAAAAGAGCTGCTAGAACAGTATCAATTACAAGATCAATTTATTTTATTAGGAGTAAAGAAAAATCCTTATCCCTATATGAAACAGGCAGATGCCGTTATGGTGCTTTCTGATTTTGAATCCTGGTCTTTTGTAATTACAGAGGCGAAAGTACTTGGAGTGCCAGTAATTGCTACTGCTACTTCTGGGGCAAAGGAGCAGTTAGTGGATGGAAAAACTGGGATTATCACTTCTTTTGAACCAAAAGAAATTGCAGAACAGATTTTAGAGTATTTAAACAATCCTTTAAAAAAAGAACAGATTTGTAAAAATTTAAAGGGATTTTCTGCAAAGCAGGATGTAATAAAAGAGTTTCAAGGATTGTTTTCTTAATTTAGGATGCGAAAGGAGAATGGGAGATGAAAAAAATATTGTATCTGTTTGATGATATCAATTATCCAAGCGGAGCACAAAAAGTAACTTTTTTTCAAATGAAGACTTTAAGCAGAGATTATAAAGTTTCGGTATTCTCTTTAAGCAAACCGCAGGCATATCTGCGTCCAGAGTTAAAAGGCATTTCCATAGTGGGGAAAGAGCTATGGGAAAGGACAGAATTATTTTCTTATTCTTTAAAAAAGGTTTTAAGTTTAAAAGAGATTTCTTTTTTAAAAAAGATACAGCGTATGTTTTATTCTATTGTTATTCGGATAGGAAAAGGGGAGGCATATCTTAATTATTTATTTTATCGTGAGATAAAACAAAAATTTGAGAAGTTTGATGTAGTTATTGTAGTGAGTGAGGCATCGAAACTGCGGGAATTGGTTTCTAATTTGAAGCATCCTAAAAAGATCCAATGGATTCATACGGATTATGCATTGTGGAGTGAATTCTCCGACTGGACGAAGATGATAACCAAAAAAGATTCGGTGATTTATAAAAAATTTGACTGGATTGTTACATTATCGGAATATAGCCGGAAAGGGCTGTTAAAGAAGCTTCCGGGTTTAAAAGATCAAACGGTTGTAATTCCGAATTTAATAGATGGAAAGACAATTTTAAAAAAGGCAGAGGAAGATTTGGATATAGAGTGGAATGATGCGGATTATCATATGGTTACTGTGGGAAGGGTAGACAGAGAAAAAGCATATGATCGTGTATTGGATATCTGCGGGAAATTAAAAGCGGAGGGGTATTCTTTTTGCTGGTATATAGTAGGGGATGGACCGCTGAAAGGACATTTAGAAAAAAGGATCAAAGCAGAACAGTTAGAAGAGTATGTGAAATTAACAGGGAGATTAGAAAATCCGTATCCTCTTATGAAACAGTGTGATTGGTTTGTGCTTCTTTCTGAGTATGAAGGAACACCAGTTACAATAGATGAAGCAATGGTATTGGGGGTACCGGTGATTGCTACTGATGTTGGAGGGATTGCAGAGCAGATGGGGAGGTATGGGAAAGGGGTTGTTTTAAAAGGGGATACATTATATGAAGATTTGAAAAAGGAAATAACACAAAAAGAGCAAATGGAACCCATTGAATATAGATGCTTGAATAAAAAAATTATTTGCAGTTTAAAAGGATTATTGGAGAAATAGAAATGTGGCATAGTATAAAGAATTTTATTGCAGGGCATATATGGCCATTTTCTGCATACCAAAGAAAAGTAAATGTTTTATCAGATAAGATTATTGAGATGGAAAGGGAACAGGGGGAGAAAGAACGAGAACAAATAAGTTTAATTAAAGAATTACAGGATAGAATTAGTTTTCAAAATATATTAGATGAACTGATTCAACATATCAATGGGTTAGATAGGGAAAAAAATAAGTTGTTAGAAAAATATGAGCAATTAGAGGAGAAAAAAGAACAATTATTACAACAGTATTATCAAATAGAAGAAGAAAGAAATAGGTTAGAAGAAGAGAAAGAACATGTATTGCAAGAATGTAGTCAGGTGCAGGAAGAAAGAAATAGATTAAAAGAGAAATGTGGGTTATTAGAGATTAGAAATAAAGATATAAATACAATATGTATTAATTTAAAAGAAGAAATAGAATATTATAAAAAAAAACAAGTGAAAGAAAATGGATTGGGAATACCATCGGGTGAATTTTGGAATGAACATTATAAAAAGAATGGCAATTCTGGAACAGGTTCCTATCATCATTTAGCAGAATTTAAAGCAGAAATAGTGAATCGATTTATTGTAAAAGAAAAAATAACCTCTGTTATAGAGATTGGATGTGGAGATGGAAACCAACTTTCTCTTATTCATTATGATAACTATACAGGGGTAGATGTTTCAGAAGTAATAGTAGAGAAGAATAAGGAAAATTATCAAAATGATAATACAAAACAATTTTTTTGTACAGAAACAGAAAGAGAAAAATATATCAATCGAAAGTATGATATGTCAATATCGATGGATGTTATTTTTCATTTATTAGAGGATCAAGTTTTTTATAATTATATGGAAGATTTATTTTTATTAGCGGAAAGATATGTTGTGATTTACAGTAGTAATCATGAGGAATATACAAAATGGCCAGAATGTAGACATAGAAATTTTATTTCTTATATTCAGGAAAAGATAAGCGGATGGGTATTATATCAATATATACCAAATCGGTATCCATATAAAATTGGTGAGGAAGAAACGACATCTGCATCAGATTTTTATATATTTAAAAAGTTAGACAGAAATATAAATAATAGAAGATAATATTGGTTGTGTGATTTCTTGACTTTTAATTAACAAAAGGGGGATAAGAATGATAAAATTACTATTTGCTATAAGTCAGTTATATAAAGGGGGAGCAGAGACATCATTAGTTAATTTACTAAACTATTTAGATTATGATCAATATGAAGTAGAACTTCTTGTTTTAAATCAGATAGAAGTAGAGGGAGTAGTATCTTTGTTACCACAAGTAAATAAGAAAGTAAAGATTTGTGATGCTTATGCTGAATTTAAAAAAATTAATTACATGGATAGAATAAAAGCAAAGTTTATATATACAACGGAACAAAAATCAGCATATTATTTTACGGCATTGGATTTTGTAAGGGGAAAAAAATATGATTATGCTTTTTGGATAGGGGAATGGGTGATTCCTTCTTTTGTTGCATATCATGTAAATGCTAAACAAAAAGCAGCATGGCTGCATACAGATATTTCTATGGCAAAATATTTTGATGCGGAGGCATATTTTTCTTTTGATGATTGTATCGATAAATATATTTTTGTATCTAAGAATTCACTTGAAAGTAGTTTAAGAAAATATCCCTTTATAAAGGATAAGTCAGAAATAATTTATAATATTACAGATAGTAAAACAATAAAACAGAAATTTTGTGAACCTGTTACAGATCTAGTCTTACAAGAAGATATTCCAGTTATTGTAACTTGTGCAAATATAAGAGAAGAAAAGAATCATTTGCGTCAGGTAAGAGTAATGGCAGAATTGAGAAAAAAAGGAATTTATTTTTATTGGATTAATATTGGTTCAACAGCTAATAAGGAGCTAGTAAACAAAATTTCTGTTTTATGTAAAAAGGAAAAACTAGAAAAATATTTTTTATTATTGGGAGCGAAAGAAAATCCATATAAATATATGAAGTTAGCAAATGCAGTTACAGTTTTATCTGATTTTGAGTCTTGGTCTATGGTAATTACAGAAGCAAAATTACTTGGAGTTCCTGTAATAGCAACTAAAACATCAGGTGCATTAGAACAAATTGAAAATGAAAAAACAGGATTATTGACAGAATTTAATGATAGAGATATTGCAAAACAAATTGAATTTTTTATTTGTAATCCAAATATTCAAAAAGAAATACGTAAAAACTTACAAGGTTTTGATAATACGAATGAGGTCTTAAAAACTTTTGATTGCTTTTTACATAAAAAAAGTGTGAAAAGTAAAGATATCTTATATATTATTGATGATGTTAATTATAAGTCTGGAGCACATAATGCAACAATTAGACAGATTCAAGCATTACAAGATCAAGGAAGAAAGATAAGTATATTTAGTAATACTATTCCTGATTGTAAATTAAGAACAGAGTTAAATGGTGTATCTTTTATGTCATGGATGAGTAATTTTAAAAATAAAATTTACCTGAGAAGAACATTAGATTGTTTGTTGGATAAAAAATTACCTTTAGATATAAGAAAAAAGAAATTATGGATGTGTTATGAACAGAGAATAAAAAAGAATAAAAAAGTTTGGGAAGAATATGTTTTAGAGTCTATCACAAATTTATGTTCTGAATATTCGGTTGTAACAGTTATGTCAGAAGCATCTGCATTTCGGTATGTTGTTTCAAAGTCCAGTTGTAAAAATAAAATACAATGGATACATACAGATTATTGCAGTTGGAGAGAATTTAACGAGTGGACTAAAGAAATTACAAAAAATGATGAGCAGATTTATTTAAAATATAATAAAGTAGTAGTACTTTCAGAGAAAATAAAAGAAGATATTACTATCTTATATCCTAGTTTAAAAGAAAAAATTAGAGTTTCTAAAAATTTAATGCCTGTAAATGAAATTATTGAGAAATCCGAATCCAAAAAAGTTCTATGTCCTTCTGTACATTTTATAACAGTTGGTCGTTTAAGCAAAGAAAAAGCATACGATAGATTAATAATTATTTTATCAGAGTTGAAAAAAAAGGGTTATCAATTTTTATGGGAGATTATAGGAGATGGACCAGAAAAGGATGATTTGAAGAGGATAATTAAAAAACTTAATTTAGATGAAGAAGTTATTTTATTGGGGCAACGGGATAATCCTTATTATTATATAAAAAGGGCTCAAGTATTTGCATTATTATCTGTATATGAAGGAATGCCAAATACGATATATGAATCTTTAATTTTAGGAACGCCGGTCTTAGCTACAGATGTTGGAGGAATTAGTGAACAAATTGAAAATGGTATAAATGGATGGTTAGTAAAGAATGATAAAGATGAAATAGCAAAAAAAATATGTTATTTGATAGAGCATCAAGAAGAAATAGAAAAGGCTAAGAGGAATGCAGAAAAATATGAATATAATAATGAAAGTATTAAAGATAAACTATTAGAGATTTATAGTTGAGGTTAAAGTATGAGGTAATATTATGAAAAAAATAGTAAATATAATAATAGGTATTTTAATTAGTTTATATTTAACAGAATTTATTAGTTGTAAAATATCGTTAGATATATATCAACAGGTATTCATATTTATCTATTTTATTATTATAGCAATAATTGTACAATTTCTGATTTCTAAAAGAAGTAAAGGTAGTTTTAATAAAACCACAATTATATTTTTAGGATTGGTAAGTATTTTTATATTATTTTTAGGAAAAGATATATTAATTGAACAATATGAAGATGGATATGTTGAGATTGTAGCAACTGGACAAAAAAATATTTTATCTAATTCCTATGAAGTTTGGATTACTTCATTAGAGATTAATGGCATAGAATTAGATTTAGAAAATATAGAATTAGAAAAAGGATGGTATTTACAAGACGGATTTATCGTAGCAAATTATGGACAAAATAGAACTTCTTTTTGTATTACAATAGATAATATGAAAAAAGTTAAGATAAAGTTTATTAATAATACATGGTCTGGAAGAGCTGAGATATATCAAAATGGTGAAATAAATCAAATAGATTTATATTCAGAAATTGGGAAAATACAAGAAATAGAAATAAAGGGAATTAAGCAAGAAGTAGGTATTTTATATTTAATTGGATGCTATTTTACTATTTTAATTAGTGTATTATCTCTCGTATATTTGTTTAAGGATAAATATTCTTATATAGGTAGGATAATTCTTGGAGAAATATTATTTATTTTAATACTGCGAAGTAATTTAGATGAATTTTTTGATAGTTTTTTAATATTTATAATAATGTTATTAATAGCTATAGCAAATTATTTTTATAAAGAAATAAAGGAAAATTCTGTAATGCAGTCCTATTTTACAACACAATCAAAAATTTTAATTGGGTTATGTAATATTTATATTACATTTGCATGGATAGGTCATTATCTTTTTATCAATACTGATAAAGTAATAATAGATAGTAATAGAGTAATTGTATTTATAACGGGAGTAATTGTATTTTATCCTATTTTATTGTATTTTATCTATTTTATAAAAAAATTGGACAGAATATATATTATACAAGGTGAAAGATCAAAAAATAAGATAAGAAAGTTGAAATTGGCGACTTTTTTTCTTATGTTTGTTCCTTTAATTATTATTTCATTAGGATATTATCCAGGTTCTATGACACCTGATGGAGTGGATCAATGGATGCAAGCATTAGGAGTGTTTTCCTTATCAAATGCTCATCCAGCTATACACACATTATTTTTGCGTTTATGTTCCAATATAGTGAATACGCCATATACTACTGTAGTAATACAAATTTTAATATTTGTATTACTTTGGACATCATTATTTGGATTTTTGTATCAAAAAGGGTTAAGTTCAAAAGTAATTTATATAATAGCATTTTTGTTGGCTATTATGCCAAACAATTATATGATGTTATGTTTAATTTCTAAAAATATTTTGTATGCACTTATTGTTTTATGGAATACTTATTTATTAATTAGATTATTGAATGATGAAATAAGATTTTTTTCCTGGACAAGAATTGCAGAATTTAGTATAGCATTAGCTTTATTGAATGTAGTTAGACATAATGGATTTTTAGGAACATATACAATTTGGTTTTTTTTGATTGTATGGGGAATTTATACAAAGAAGGTTACAAAATTTAAGCCTATTTTAATAGTTGGTTTATCATGGTTAATAATTAGTGGAATAGAGGGTCCATTATACAGTTATTATAATGTACAGAGTAGTAAAGGGACTGGTTCAGTTTCGTCTGTAAAAGGTCCGTTACTTGCTCCAGCAGGGATGTATATATTAGCGGAAGAAGAAATTCCGATTGAAGGACAGGAGTTGGTTTATCGTATTGGTTCAGTAGAAGAGTGGAAAGAAAACTATAATCCTTATAATGGTGACAGGCTTGGCTGGGGAAAATTGAGAAAAAATATTTTAAATTATTCACAAAAGGAGGCCTTTCAGTTATATTTTATTCTTTTAAAGGGGAATCCTTTATTAGTAATAAAGGATAGATTACATGCAGTAGATATTTTATGGAATATAATACAACCTACAGAATCTTATAAAATGCATGGTGCGTACAATGTAAGATATACTACTGGGATTTGGCTGCCTACAAAGGATTATGAAGTTATGCCAAATTTTTTATTAGAAGAAAAAATAAGACGAGAAAATAAAGAAAGATTTAATAATTTAGGAAAAATAGGAATAGATTTTTCAATTAAAAATCAATTATTTGATGCATTGTTTTGGAGAAATGGATTTTATTTAGCTCTAGGAATATTGTTGGTTTTAATTAATTATATAGAAAAACGAGGAAAAATAAATATTGTAATACTTCCAGCATTTGCAATACTATGTACTTTAGCATTAGCAGCATCATGGCAGATATATCAATATTATTGGTTTTTTCCATTATCTACAATATATTTTGCATTATATACTTTATATGTAGATGCAAACGAAAGACGAAAGGACAATAAGAAATGAAAATACTAATTATTATTCCAGCATATAATGAGGAACAAAATATTGAGAAAGTAATAAATAATTTAATTCAAAATTATATTCAATATGATTATATTATAATAAATGATGGTTCTAAAGACAGAACAGGACAATTGTGTAGGAAGAATGGATATAATTTACTTGATCTTCCAATTAATCTTGGCTTGTCAGGGGGAATGCAAGCCGGATTTAAATATGCATATGAACAAGAGTATGATTATGTAATTCAGTTTGATGGTGATGGTCAACATCAACCACAATATATAAAGCAAATGTTAAAGGAGATGGAAAAAAAACATGCAGATATTGTAATTGGTTCTAGATTTATAAATGAGAAAAAACCAAAAAATTTACGAATGTTAGGAAGTAATTTAATTTCATTAATTATTAAAATTACTACAGGAAAAAAGATTGCTGATCCAACATCTGGCATGCGTTTGTTTAATAAAAAGATGATTCAAAAATTTGCATGTATGATGAATTATGGACCTGAACCAGATACTATATCTTATTTATTAAAATGTGGTGCAAAGGTAGAGGAAGTACAAGTAGAAATGAAAGAGAGGGAAGCGGGAGAAAGTTATTTGAATTTAAAACGTTCTATACAATATATGTTACATATGTGTATGTCTATTATTTTTATTCAATGTTTTAGAGATAAGGAAGAATTAATATGAAAATAATATTAGTATTTATTTAGAAACTTTGGGTTAAATTTGTAATTAAATGTAGAAAATATAAAATGGAAAAGGAGGAATGATATATGGTAAGAAAAATTAAAAAAATAGATTTATATTTTCTTTTTACATCTGTATTTATGGCATATTTTTTAACATGTATAATAGAACAGATAACTTTTTTATCTATATTGCAAAAAAGTTTTATAATATTATACTTTATTGTAATGTTTCTTTTAATATTTAGATTTATTAATAAAAAAATTATATTTGAAAATATAAAGTATAAAAAAATGATTCTTTTTTTTGCAATAATTGTAGCATTTATATTTAGAAATCAATTTTTGCCGAAGATTTACCATTCAACGGATGTAATAATCTCTGTATTGGAACAGAATGATCCAGCATCAAATGGAAAAGAGGCATGGTTGACTGGCATAAAAATAAATGGTAATAGTCAAGATTTACTTTACTTTGTTAATAAAAATGAAGCAAATTCTTGGATATTTCAAAATGGAGCTTTATTAGGGGATTATACACAGGATAGGAATCAGCTATTTTTGAATTTTTCAAAAGTACGATCAATTCAATTAAAATTTGTAAAACATGCGTGGTCGGGAGTAATTGAGATTGCAACGAATAATACGAAGAATATATATAATTTGTATGATCCCATAGGGGAAGAGTTAAAGATAGATGTTCCTGTAACTTATGTAGAGTATCCTTTTTTTCAGCGTATTGTGTTATTAGTAGGGATAAGTTTTATTATTTTTTATTTATTATTAATAATTTTATCTAAAGAGGAATTTTTTTCTAAGAATATAAAAAAGGAGAAAAAGTCTGATGATTTGACAAAACGGTATATTGGTATAGATATAATAAAAACAATAGCTATATTTTTTGTAATAAGTGTTCATTTCTTTTTAAATACTAATTTTTATACTACAAGTTTAGCTGGTGAAGTAATGTATTTACAACTAACAGCTAGGTGGCTTTTTTTTACCTGTGTGCCTCTTTTTTTATTGTCTACAGGTTATTTACAGAAAGAAAAAGTTTATAACTATAAATATTGGCAAGTGGGGGGTAATATTCTAATTTCTTATATAGGTATTTCTATTATTACTTTTTTATATAGAACATGTTTCTTGAAGGAAGAAATTACGATTCAGGAAGCAATAAAAGGAATTTTGAATTTTTCTCTCAATGGGTATGCATGGTATGTAGCGATGTTTGTTGGGTTATATCTCCTGATACCAGCTATTAATCTTGTATATAAGAATATTAGAACAAAAAGAGAGAAGTTAAATTTTATAATAATCTTATGTTTTTTGACTGCTATTCCAGTACAGGGTTTTTTGTCTAATGAATGGATTGCTATATATCCTATTACCTTTTATTTTATTGGTGCATATATAAAAGAATTTAATCCAAAAATAAATAAGATTAAGGGAATAATATGGATTATTTTAATTCTACTTTTAGAAGATCTTATTACGATTTTTATTAGTCAAAATAATGAAAATGGGGTATTTAGTGCAATTATAATTGATCGGTATGGTTATTTCTTAAATCTTTGTTTAAGTGTAATAGTATTTTTGCTTATATATGATATAAAAAAGTGTAATATAGTTTTTTCAAAATTTTTTACTATAATAGCTAAATTAACTTTTGAAATTTATTTGTTTTCTTATATATTTGATTCTTATTTTTATTTAAAATTTAAAGAACTGTATTTTATTACACAACAAGATTTTAGTAAATATTATTTTATGATTATTCCATGTGTATTTTTTTCGTCATTTATATCTGCGAAAATATATGTAATATTTAAGCGATTATTTATGGTAAAAAAGTATACATAAAGAAAGGATAAATTAATATGACAACTATTTTGAGAATAGTGTTAATAATAGTATGTTTTTTAACTTGCTATTATGCACTGTATAAAATACGAAAGTCTCAAATGCAAATAGAAGATTCTATCTTTTGGATATTATTTTCAATTATATTGGTGATTATTAGTATAATTCCTGATATTGCCTATTTTTTAGCAAATTTATTAGGAATTGGTTCACCAGTAAATTTTGTTTTTCTTGCTATGATATTTATTATGATATTTAAAATATTTTCTATGTCAATTAAAATTTCACAGCTAGAATATAAAATAAGAAATTTGGTTCAGCAAATTGCAATTAAAAACCATGAATTAGAAAGTGAAAAATTAGAGAATAAAAATGAAAAGATTTAAAATAAGAAGATTATTTAATGAGAAGGATAGAAAATATTTGCCAGAACAACATACTTTTTTAGTTTGTGCTTATAAAGAAAGTCCTTATCTAGAAGAATGTATAAAGTCATTATTATTACAAACAAAAAAGAGTAATATTATTATTTCTACTTCTACACCATGTAATTATATACAGAAAATAGCAAAAAAATATAATATAGAGGTATTGACTAATATAGAAAAAAAGGGAATTGCAGGTGACTGGAATTTTGGTTATCAACAAGTAAGCACTCCTTTAGTAACTTTAGCACATCAAGATGATGTTTATAGAAAGAATTATTTAGAGAAAGTATTATTTCAATTAAATCATTCAAAAAAACCGTTAATTGTTTTTACAGATTATGGAGAAGTAAGAAATTTAAAAAAAGAGTCCAATAATATGTTGTTGAAATTGAAACGATTATTATTATTTCCATTATCAATTCAAATTTTTTGGAGAAGTAAGTTTATTCGAAGAAGAATTCTTTCTTTTGGAAATAGTATTTGTTGTCCTTCTGTTACTTATGTAAAGGATAACCTGCCACAAACGATTTTTACAGATGAGTTTGAAAGTAATTTAGATTGGCAAGCATGGGAAAAATTGTCAAAGTTAAAAGGAGAATTTATATATTGTAAAGAATTATTGATGTATCATCGTATCCATAAGGATTCGACCACATCTAAAATTATAGCAAATAATAAAAGAATAGAAGAGGATTACAATATGTTTTGTAAATTTTGGCCTAGGTGGATTGCAAAGGGTATAAATTTTGTTTATACATTATCAGAACATTCTAATCAGCTTAATTAATTGTGGATAGATATTATGATAGAGAAAAAATTAAAATATATTATTTTTGGAAATGGAAAAGAAATAGAAAAGAAATGTGTTTTTTGGAATATGCTATTTAGTATTTTATCTTCTTTGCAGTCTGCAATTATGTTATTAGTTGTAACTAGAATTAATGGAACAGAAGATGCTGGAATATTGTCAATTGCATTTGCAGCAGCTTATTTAATGTTTACGATAGGAGTATATGGTGTAAGAAATTTTCAAGTAACTGATTCTAAGAAAAATTATTATTATGATGATTATAGGAAGATGAGGTTATTATCTTGTGGTTTTATGATAATTTTTAGTTTTAGTTATTGTATTTGGAAAAACTATGAAAGTTATAAAATGACAGTTGTTTTATCTATTTGCTTCTTGAAATTATTAGAAGCTGTAGAGGATTTGTATCATGGAGAACTCCAAAGGGCAGGACGTTTAGATATTGCCGGACGTTCAGGAACGATAAGATTGATTATTAGTTATTTTATATTTATTATTGTTTTGGTATTAAAAAAGAATTTATTATTAGCAATAGATATTGTAATTATATTATCTTTTATTATTATTGCTTTTACAAGAATTTTAGTTAATTCATTATTAATAAGAAATAAAAGTAATGAAGGAAATAAAAAATTAATTAAATTAGTAAAAGCATGTTTACCATTATTTATTACATCTTTTTTTAGTATTTATATTAATAATTCTCCAAAATATGCAATTGATACTTGTTTAACAGAAAATGAACAAGGGTATTATGCAATTATTTCAATGCCAGTATTTACTATTAATTTATTAAGTGGGGTTATCTATCGTCCTAATTTAGTGTATATGGCAAAGCTGTGGAATGAAGGAAAAATAGAAGGATTTAAGAAAATATTTTTGGAGCAAAGTAAAAAGATTGTAATAATAGCAATTATAATTTTTGCATTTGGTATTACAATTGGGCTGAGAATGTTGGAAATATTATATGGGGTTTCACTTGTTACATTAAAATATGAGTTTGCTGTATTGTTGATAGGAGGTGTTATGGTAGCGATATATAACTTTTTAATAGTATGTATTACTATTATTAGAAAACAATCATTTATGACTATATTATCTATTTTTATAGTATTATTATCTTATTTTATTTCTAATAAAATTGTAAGTTATGCTGGATTAATGGGAGCATCCTATTTATATCTTATATTGACTACATATGAGATGGTAATTTTAGCGGGAGCTTTGTTTATTTACTTAAGATTAGAGAAGAATAAATAAAAGTTTAATTAAGAAAATAAAAAGTATTATAAAATAAATTAAGGAGTATGAAGATGAAAATATTATATGTTTGTGAATATCCATATGTTTTATATAAAGTACTTATAAAAGCAGCATTAAATAAGGAAGATATTATGGATATTATTATAACTAATCGCATAGAAGAAATGTTAAATATAGTAGAAAATATTAAAAAAAGCAGATTATTTCGAAATGTATATATTTTTGATTTAAAGAGTTTGAAATTAAAGTATGATATGCAACTCTATAAAAGACAAAAAAATGTAATAAAACAAAGAATTTATGAATTAAAAATATGTAAATATTTTTATCATATATCGAATAAAAAAAAGTTAAAGAATTTGAAAATAGAAATTAATTTTAATCAATATGATGAGATTTATTGTACAGATGGTGGATTTGCTATTGAAAATTATTTAACTGTTAATAAAATACCTCATATTATGATGGAACATGCAAAAGATGTTCATGTAAGAAAGAATTATTCTTTTTTAGCGGGTTTGTTTCATTATATAGAAGTTATGTTAGATCAATATAATATAACAACCGGAATAGGGATAGCTTCTAAGTATTGTACGACTTTGGAGATTAATTCTGATCAAGGAAGAGAACAAATGCCATTTGTAAAAAAAAGAAAATTATTGGTATGGAATGTAAAAGAACATATTGATCAGTTACCAGAAGAAAAAAGGGAAATGATATTAAAAATTTATATGGAAAGTTATATAAAAGAATTTGATTATGAACAACAGTATAATCTTCTATTAACAAATCCTCTTTATATAGATGGAGATGTTGCATGTGAAGAAGAACAAATTAAAGTATATCAAAAAATAATTAAAAAATATCATTTGGATGATAAATGCAAACTATTAATAAAGCCACATCCTAGAGATTGTACAGATTATACTAAAAAAATAGATGGGATTTTAATAGATGGTATGATATCCGCAGAAATACTTTGTATATCCAGAAAATTAAAATTGAATAGAGTAGTTGCTTTATATTCATCGTCAGCAGATGCTTTTATCAATCAGGCAAACGAAGTAATAAGGATTGCAGATAACGAAGAAAAGGGAATTATATTTTGTAGAAAAATGTTAAATAAGAAGGGATAAATTTTCTATAAATAATGGTTGATACCATACTTACGGAGGAAATAAAAAAATATGCAAATAGATACTTTAGAAATAATAAAAAATGTACTTGAAATAGAAGCAAAAGGAATATTACAACTAAAAAATAGTATAGGACAAGAACTAGAAGAGTTAATAAATATGTGCAGCCAGTGTACAGGAAAAATTATTTTAACTGGTATGGGAAAGTCAGGTCATGTTGCAAGAAAGATTAGTGCAACGATGGCAAGTTTAGGAACCCCATCTTTTTTTCTGCATCCTGCAGAAGCTGCACATGGCGATTTAGGAATGATAGAAAAAACAGATATTTTAATTATGCTTAGTAAAAGCGGAGATACAGATGAGTTAATTCAATTAGTAAATTCTTTAAAAAGGATTGGATGTAGTTTAGTAGGAATTTTTTGTCACAAGGATTCTATATTAGAAAAGTATTGTGATCTTACAATAGTAACACCAATTGAGAAAGAAGCTTGTATTAACAACTTGGCACCAACGACAAGTACAACGGTAGCAATGGCCTTGGGGGATGCGATTGCCGTAACATTGTCAAAATTAAAGGGTTTTAAAGATTCTGACTTTGCACTATTTCATCCAAACGGTTCACTTGGAAAACGTTTATTAACTACAGCAGATACGCTGCTTCAGCTAAGTAAAGAGGAAGTATCGGTAAAAGAAAATGATAATGTTGAAAAAGTGCTGTGGACAATAACAAATAATCATTTAGGGGCAACGGCAGTCATTAATGATGTTGGAAATTTAATTGGTTTGGTAACAGATGGAGATATACGCCGAGGCTTAAAAAAGGAAAAAAATATATTACAAAGTTTGGCTTCTAATATAATGACATGTAAACCTATATGTGTAAATCATACGATGTTAGCAGTTGATATATTTAATTTAATGCAGCAAAAGAAAATATCAGTTGTACCTGTTATAGATGAGAATAATCTTTTTGTTGGTATGATTAGTATGCATGATATTGTTGCATCAGGTGCAGTGGGATAGAAGAATAACAAACATAGGAGGAAAGATAAAAATGAAAATAGCAGCTTTTTTACCGGCAAAAGGAACAAGCGAAAGAATTGAATCTAAAAATATGAAATTGTTAAATGGAAAACCATTATTTTTGCATACATTAGAGAAATTAGTATCCTGTGATTTTATTGATGAAGTATATTTAGATTCTGAATCAGACGAAATCTTAAACTATGCATCTTATTTGAATTATATACCTTTAAAACGTAAAGCTGAATTGGCAACTAATAAAACGGATGGGCATCAGATGTTTTATAATGAAGTATCGCAGGTGGAAGCAGATATTTATATTCAAATTCTTGGAACAAGTCCTTTTATTACTCCTGAAACGATTAAAAAAGGAATTGATATTTTATTGGAGCATAAGGAATATGATTCTGTAGTTTTGATGAAAAAAGAAAAAGAATATTTATGGAAAGACGGACAGCCATTATATGATAAGTTTCATATTCCGAATAGTAATACATTGCCGGATACAATAATAGAATCTATGGGACTCTATATTGTAAAGAGAGAAACTGCATTACGAACAAAGATGCGTTATGGAGATCATGTATATATGCTTACCGCAAGTGCAGTTGAAACGATAGATGTCAATTATCCTGATGAGTTTGAGTTAGCAGAAAATATTATGCGGGGACTGGTAGAAAAGGAAAATGCAAAATTTCTTTTATTATCGAAATTTTTAAATTCAGCCATTTTATCAGATATTTTAAGTGATATGGAGGTTTCTTCAACAATTGCTGGATTGATGCCAAATATTCGCAATAAAAAGATATTTGGAAGGGCTAATACATTGAAAATTAGGGCATTAAATTCCGGTGAGGATTATCATGGAATATATGAAGGGTTAAAAACTTATACTCGGATGACAAAGGGAGAAATTATTGTTGTTGAAAATGAAGTACAAGATAAAGCTTATTTTGGAGAATTAAATGCACACTTGGCTATTCGTGCAGGAGCAATAGGAGCTATTCTTTCCGGTGTAACTAGAGATAGTGAGGAAGTTATTCGTTTAGATTATCCTGTATTTGCACACGGATATTCTTGTTCGGATGTAAAAGGTCGTGCAACAATAGCAGGACATCAGGTTCCGATTGAAATACAAGGGATAAAAATAAATCCTGGAGATTTAATTTTTGCAGATCTTTGTGGGGTGGTGCGGATACCAAGAC
This sequence comes from uncultured Lachnospiraceae bacterium, assembly GCA_910585255.1. Taxonomy (GTDB): domain Bacteria; phylum Bacillota; class Clostridia; order Lachnospirales; family Lachnospiraceae; genus MGBC114844. The sequence continues at coordinate 1,981 of CAJUEI010000031.1, read as the reverse complement.
ATTTAGAGACAAAAGTACTTGAGAAAGCAATAAAAGTAATAGAAACAGAAAAGAATATTTTGGGAAGAGTGCTAAATAATGAATATGCAGAGGAAATTTATGAAAAGGAGGGAGAATTTTAATGGGTTTCTTTTTAATTAGCGGACCTTGTGTAATTGAGTCGGAGGAAATTACGATGCAGATTGCAGAAAGGCTTACAGATATAACAAATAGATTGCAGATAGAGTTTTATTTCAAAGCATCGTTTGATAAAGCGAATAGAACATCGATTTCTTCATTTAGAGGACCTGGTATGGAGAAGGGAATCGATATTTTAAAAAAGGTAAAAGACACTTATAATATAAAGATATGTACTGATATTCATGAAGCCTGGCAAGCAGAATATGTTGCAAAGGTGGTTGATGTTATTCAAATTCCTGCGTTTTTATGCAGACAGACAGATTTATTAATAGCCGCAGGAAAAACTGGAAAAATTATAAATGTAAAAAAAGCACAGTTCTTAGCTCCATGGGATATGAAAAATGTGGTTAATAAAATTGAAAGTACTGGAAATAAAAAGATTATGCTTTGTGAGAGAGGAAGCAGTTTTGGATATAATAATTTAGTTGTTGATATGACTGCTATTCCAGAAATGAAAAAAATAGGATATCCAGTAGTATTTGATGCGACACACAGTGTTCAGAAGCCGGGAGGAAATGGAAATTCTACTGGAGGAAGACGAGAATATGCCCCATGTCTTGCGAAGGCGGCAATTGCAGCAGGAGCAGATGGAGTCTTTTTTGAGGTACATCCTGAACCAGATAGAGCGTTATCAGATGGAGCAAATTCATTAAAATTAGAGGATATGGAAAAATTATTAAAACAGATGAAATCCATATATGAAACAGTAGAATGTTTTTGTGAATAAAAGATGGATTATGAGGAAGTAGCGGAGCGGATTCCGAATTTTCTTTGACAAGATAAATTATTATTGTAAAAAATGAAAGAGAAAATAATAATGCAGAATAAGATTAAATTTTTGGTTATGGATGTTGATGGAACTTTGACAGATGGAAAATTATATCTTGGTGTAGAGGGAGAATTATTGAAGGCTTTTGATATAAAAGACGGATATGGAATAAAAAATATGTTACCTGATTATAATATTATTCCAATAATAATGACTGCTCGGAGCAGTAAAATAGTAGAGAATAGATGTAAGGAATTAGGAATTGCAGACTTATATCAAAAGGTTTCTAATAAATTAATAAAGTTAAATGAAATAATAGAAATAAAATCTATACAAGATAAAATAAACTATTCTTATCAAAATTTTGCCTATATTGGAGATGACCTTCTTGACTTACAGTGTATGATTTCTATAAAAAAAGCTGGAGGAGTTGTAGGATGTCCAGGGGATGCAGTTGAAAAAGTAAAACAAATGGCAGATTATGTTTGTTACTATTATGGAGGTAATGGGGCTGTAAGAGAATTTATTGAATGGCTTACTAGAAATTAATAAATCTTATCTTAGATAAATAAGGAAATATAATTTTAAGAATATAAGGGATTTCTATTTATAATTAGTAAGGTATATTTTAACCTATCAAGGAAGTCCCCGATTCTAAGCCGTGAAGGTGAAAGCGGTGGGTTGGGGGGACTTCCTTGTGTCAGGTGGGGTGCAAGCTTTATTAATTATTAAATAGGAAAGATAGTAGTAGAGAGAGTTTTATTTTATCATATATATTATATAGATTATTCTTTATTAGAAAATTGTTCAAAGTATTTCCAAGCTAGATTTTCATTGATTGTAAATCGTTTTTGAAGTTTCTTAATAATTTTATCTGCCGGAAATCCTTCTTCTAAATTATCCAAAATCATAGCTTCAATTCCCTGTTGTCGTCCCTGTTCTACACCTAATTGGATTCCCTGTTGTCGTCCCTGTTCTTCAATTAAATCACTTAAATTACACATCGTTTCGATTCCCTCCTCTATATTTTTT
>CAJUEI010000030.1 GCA_910585255.1 uncultured Lachnospiraceae bacterium | reverse complement strand
AAGGGGTGTGTTTAGCCCGCTGCACGGGCGAATTGCACCCCGGTCCGTCCGGTTGAGTATACGTAAATTCAGAAGCATTAGACATTCTTACTTTTCGGAGAGCGGAACAGCGGGAAGGGATCGCTTCTCCGCTCTGGCGTCCCCCCACCTCAATCCTTCCTGAAACATTTCCTTTCCCAATAGGGATTTTATATTATCATGATTTAGAATAGTGATTGAGAAGTTTATGGTGATATGTTATGATAGGACTAATGATTTGTTGAAGAGAAAAGGGTTTTAGGATTATAGAATGGGGGTATTGAAATGCAAGTGATTCGTATAGTGGAATTGGACAAGAAGAAAAAGAAGATTGTTTTGGAGAATGAAGAGTGTTTTGCTCTCTATAATGGAGAGGTTAGAAAATATCAGCTTGAAGAGGGAGCAGTAGTGGATGATTTGGTATATCAGGAGATTTTGGATCAAGTGCTGATAAAACGGGCAAGGGAAAGGATGCTTTATCTTTTAAAGGATTCGGATAAAACGGAAAGGCAGATTCGGGAAAAATTGGAGGCAGGGTATTATCCGAAGACAGCGATTGAAGCGGCTGTTGCATTTGGTAAAAAGTATCACTATATTGATGATATTCGCTATGCGGAAAATTTTATTAGGGGGAAAGGGCAGCAGCTTAGCAGGAAAGAGCTGGAGTATAAGCTGCAGCAGAGGGGGATTGGGAAAGAGATGTATCAGAACCTTTATGAGGAATTGGAAGAGGATGGAACACAGGAGGATGCGGCACTGGAACGGCTGATTCAAAAGAAAAATGTTAATTTTTCGGAAATTACCCCCGAAGAAAAGCAGAAACTTTATGCATATTTTATAAGAAAGGGATTTTCTTATGAAGCAGTTCGAAAAAAACTAGACGAATTTGAATCGAGAGATACTTGACATAGTATCGAAAAAAGTATAAAATTGATATGTTGTATGCTTGTACAATGAAAACTTAATAAGGAGGTGCTCCTGTAATGACGGAAATGATTTCTTATGTTATAGTGGCTTTAGTAGTAGCCGTTATTGTTGCTTTCGTTACTTGGTATGCTGCAAATTCCTATCGGCAGAAAGTATATGATTCAAAAGTAGGAAGTGCAGAAGAACGATCAAGAGAAATTATAGATGAAGCAAGAAAAACTGCAGAAACCGAAAAGCGAGAAGCTCTATTGAAAGCAAAAGAAGAAAATCTGAAAGCGAAAAATGAGCTGGACAAAGAAACAAAGGAAAGACGTGCAGAACTTCAAAGATATGAACGCCGCGTATTGAGTAAGGAAGAAGCAGTGGATAAAAAAGCAGATTCTTTAGAGAAGCGTGAAGCGAATATTTCTTCCCGTGAGGAGGAATTGAGTAAGAAGAGTGCAGAAGTCAATGAATTACATGATAAGAGTTTACAGGAACTAGAAAGAATCTCTGGATTGACCTCCGAACAGGCAAAAGAATATCTATTAAAAACTGTTGAAGATGAAGTAAAGCTAGATACTGCCAAGATGATAAAAGAGCTTGACAGTAGAGCGAAGGAAGAGGCAGCAAAAAGAGCGAAGGAATATGTAGTAACAGCGATTCAAAAATGTGCGGCAGATCATGTGGCTGAAACAACGATTTCTGTTGTGCAGCTTCCTAATGATGAGATGAAAGGAAGAATTATCGGTCGGGAAGGGCGGAATATTCGTACTTTAGAGACCATGACGGGTGTGGATCTTATTATTGATGATACCCCGGAAGCCGTAATTTTATCCGGCTTTGATCCCATTCGCAGAGAAGTGGCAAGAATTGCTTTGGAAAAGTTGATTGTGGATGGGAGGATTCATCCGGCAAGGATCGAAGAAATGGTGGAAAAGGCTCAAAAGGAGGTAGAACAGAATATTCGGGAAGAAGGAGAAGCCGCTGTTTTAGAGGTTGGTGTTCATGGAATTCATCCAGAGTTGGTACGCCTTCTTGGTAAGATGAAGTTTAGAACCAGTTATGGTCAGAACGCATTAAAACATTCGATTGAAGTGGCACAGTTAGCTGGTTTGCTTGCCAGTGAAATTGGTGTGGACATTCGTATGGCGAAAAGAGCCGGTTTATTACATGATATCGGTAAGTCAGTAGATCAGGAAATGGAGGGGACGCATGTACAGATTGGGGCAGATTTGTGCCGTAAGTATAAGGAATCTGCAGTAGTAATTAATGCGGTGGAATCCCACCATGGAGATGCAGAGACCACTTCCCTAATCTCTTGTATTGTACAGGCGGCTGATACGATTTCTGCTGCAAGGCCGGGTGCAAGACGGGAAACATTAGAAACATATACCAATAGGTTGAAACAGTTAGAAGATATTACGAATAACTTCAAGGGTGTAGATAAGTCATTTGCCATTCAGGCGGGTAGAGAGATTCGTGTAATGGTGGTTCCAGAACAGATTAATGATGCAGATATGGTTTTATTGGCACGGGATATTTCAAAACAGATTGAGTCAGAATTAGAGTATCCTGGACAGATTAAAGTAAGTGTGATTCGGGAATCGAGAGCAGTAGATTATGCGAAATAAAAGATTTTAAATAAGGAGTTCGCAGACGGTAGGAAAGGAAAAGAGTTCTTAGTGTCTGCGAATTTTTTTATTTATCTGCAGATAATCGGATCTATTAGTAATACTAATTACTGCAATTAGATATTATCATTTTTGTAATAATTAGATTTATGGTATGCTTAATAACAGAGGCAGCCATAAAAATAGATAGAGTTATTTTTGGGGAAGCTGTTAGATTATAAGAATAGAATGGAGGTTTGTTTGTATGGGCGGAGTGAAAAGAGTATATGTAGAGAAAAAGACGCCGTATGCAGTGAAAGCAAAGGAATTAAAGGAAGAAATCAGAAGTTATTTAGGAATTAAGACCGTAACAGGTGTGCGGGTTTTGATTCGTTATGATGTGGAGCATATTTCGGAAGAGATTTTTAAAAAGGCATGCAGTACGGTATTTTCGGAACCTCCAGTGGATGATTTCTATCAGGAGCGGTTTGATCTGGCAGAAGGGGATCGGTGTTTTTCGGTAGAATTTTTACCGGGACAATTTGACCAGCGTGCGGATTCTGCAGTACAGTGTGTGCGGTTTTTGAAAGAGGATGAAGAGCCGATTATTCGGACGGCGGTTACTTATGTGATAGAGGGAGAGACAACAGAGGAAGAATTAGAGCGGATTAAGGCTTACTGTATCAATCCGGTGGATTCAAGAGAGACGGATTTTGTAAAACCAGATACCTTGGTAACGGCATTTGAAGAGCCGAAGGATATTTTGATTTTAGACGGATTTCGGGATAGGGAAGAGGCGGAGCTGAAGGAATTATATGATTCATTTCATCTTGCTATGACATTTCGAGATTTTCTTCATATTCAGAATTATTTTCGGACAGAAGAGAAGCGAGATCCTTCTATGACAGAGATTCGGGTACTGGATACGTATTGGTCGGATCACTGCCGCCATACCACATTTTCTACCGAATTAAAGCAGGTGACTTTTGAGGACGGATATTTTAAAGCACCGATAGAACAAGCCTATCAGGACTACCAGAGAGATCGAACGGAGATTTTAAAAGGACGCGAAGATAAGTTTGTCTGTTTAATGGATTTGGCACTGATGGCAATGCGGAAATTGAAAAAAGAGGGAAAATTAGAGGATCAGGAAGAATCAGAGGAAATCAATGCCTGCAGTATTGTCGTTCCAGTAGAAATTGATGGGGAGACAGAGGAGTGGCTGGTGAATTTTAAAAATGAAACACATAACCATCCGACCGAAATAGAACCGTTTGGAGGGGCTGCTACCTGTTTAGGCGGAGCGATTCGTGACCCGCTTTCTGGACGGACTTATGTCTATCAGGCGATGCGGGTAACCGGTGCTGCTGATCCAACTGGTTCGGTTCGGGAGACATTAAAGGGAAAACTGCCTCAGAAAAAACTGGTGCGTGGAGCGGCAAATGGCTATAGTTCTTATGGAAATCAGATTGGGCTTGCTACTGGTTATGTAAAAGAAATTTATCATCCAAATTATGTAGCAAAGCGAATGGAGATTGGAGCGGTAATGGGTGCGGCACCGAGAAAGAGCGTAATTCGGGAAACTTCCGATCCAGGAGACAGAATTATTCTGTTAGGTGGGCGTACCGGGCGTGACGGATGCGGCGGTGCAACCGGATCTTCGAAAGTGCACACAGAGGCTTCTATTGAAACCTGCGGGGCAGAGGTACAGAAGGGAAATGCACCTACTGAGCGGAAAATTCAGAGACTGTTCCGCAGGGAAGAGGTCAGCCGTCTGATTAAGAAATGTAATGATTTTGGTGCAGGCGGAGTATCCGTAGCAATAGGAGAATTGGCAGCCGGACTTCGGGTAAATTTGGATTTGGTGCCTAAAAAGTATGCCGGATTGGACGGAACCGAGATTGCGATTTCGGAATCACAGGAGCGGATGGCGGTTGTAGTCGATCCAAAAGACGTAGCAGCATTTTTAGCTTATGCAGCGGAAGAGAACTTAGAAGCAGTGGAAGTTGCCTATGTTACAGAAGAGCCAAGACTTGTTTTGGAGTGGAGAGGAAAAGAGATTGTCAATATTTCCAGGGCATTTTTGGATACGAATGGAGCACATCAGGAGACCGATGTATTGGTAGAAATGCCAGAAAAAAATCCAGATTATCTGAAAAAACCACAGGTAACAGATATAAAGAAAGAATGGCTTTCCCTTTTACAGGATCTGAATGTATGCTCTCAGAAGGGGTTAGTAGAGCGGTTTGACAGCTCGATTGGTGCCGGTTCGGTACTGATGCCTTATGGCGGAAAGTATCAGATGACAGAAGTACAGACCATGATAGCAAAACTTCCGGTACTAAAAGGAAAGACGGAAACCGTAACAATGATGAGCTATGGATTTGATCCGTATCTTTCTTCTTGGAGTCCGTTCCATGGGGCGATTTATGCGATTGTAGAATCGGTTGCTAAAATTGTGGCAGCAGGAGGAGAGTATCAGAAGATTCGTTTTACATTTCAAGAGTATTTTAGGCGGATGACCGAAAATCCTTCTCGGTGGAGCCAGCCTTTTGCAGCATTATTGGGGGCTTATGTGGCACAGATTGGGTTTGGGCTGCCTTCTATTGGCGGGAAAGACAGTATGTCTGGTACCTTTAATGAAATAGATGTACCGCCGACATTAGTTTCTTTTGCCGTAGATGTAGCAAATTATTCTCAGGTCATTACTCCAGAACTAAAACAGGCAGGAAATTGGTTAGTAAAATTTCAGATAGAGACCGATGCTTATCTGGTACCTGTATTTGAAAAGGTAATACAGCTTTATCAGGGAATTACACAGGCAATTAGAGAGAAAGTGATTGTTTCGGCTTATGTGTGTGATGCCAAGGGAGTGGCAGCAGCGGTTAGCAAAATGGCATTTGGAAATCGGCTGGGAGTAGAATTAAACGGAGAACTGCCGCCGGAGGATTTCTTTGCACCAGAGTTTGGAACCATTTTAGCAGAAATTTCAGAAGATCATTTAAAACAGCTTTCCATACCATATACACGGATTGGAAAAGTAAGTGCAAAGAACGTATTTTGCTATCGGGATATAGAAATTACAATGGAAGAAGCACTAGAGGCATGGACAGGAAAACTAGAAAAAGTTTTTCCTACAAAAAGTTCAAACGAATCCGATTTGGTAGAGTCGCCGCTTTATCAGGGAAAATCCGTCTATGTATGCCGGCATAAAACAGCAAGACCTACCGTATTTATTCCAGTATTTCCTGGAACCAATTGTGAATATGACAGTACACGGGCATTTGAACGGGCTGGTGCTGATGTAGTGGTAAAAGTATTTAAAAATCTGACGGCAGAGGATATTCGGGAATCAGTAGAAGTATTTGAAAAAGTGATTGCTCAGGCACAGATGGTAATGTTTCCTGGCGGATTTAGTGCGGGAGATGAACCGGACGGCTCGGCGAAATTCTTTGCTACAGCTTTTCAGAATCAGAAGCTGCAGGAAGCGGTTATGAAACTTTTAAATGAGCGGGACGGATTGGTACTGGGTATTTGCAATGGATTTCAGGCTTTGATCAAGCTGGGACTGGTGCCTTATGGGGAGATTGTCGGGCAGACAAAAGATTCCCCTACTTTGACGTTTAATACGATTAATCGGCATATCTCTAAAATGGTGTATACAAAAGTAGTAACCAATCATTCCCCTTGGCTGCTTCAGGCTAAGTTAGGCGGAGTTTATACAAATCCGGCTTCTCATGGAGAAGGAAGGTTTGTTGCCTCGAAAGAGTGGATTCAAAAATTATTTGAAAATGGACAGGTTGCTACTCAGTATTGTGATTTGGATGGACGGGTTACAATGGACGAGGAGTGGAATGTGAATGGATCTTATGCAGCAATAGAAGGAATTCTTAGTCCAGATGGGCGGGTATTTGGAAAGATGGCTCATTCAGAGCGGCGGGATACTGCAGTTGGAATCAATATTTATGGAGAACAGGATCTGAGGATCTTTGAATCTGGAGTAGAGTATTTCCGGTAGGGAGAATAGAGTGGGGAGAGGGGGACGCTAGAGTGAAAAAGGGCTCCCTTCCCGCTGTTCCGCTCTCCGAAAAGTAAGAACGTCTAATGCTTCTGAATTTATATACATCCAACCGGACGGATCGGGGTGCAATTCGCCCGTATAGCGGGCTAAACACACCCCTTTTTTTGCCATTTGAAAATGGCAAAAAATCCTAATGGATTGACAGAAGCATAAGACGTTCTAACTTTTCTCCGAAGTCACAGCGAGAAGGGAGCCCTTTTTCACTCTAGCTGTCTTTTCCTGCTGGTAAGTTTCGAGTTGATTCATTGCTCCATAGAGGATTTTTATTTTTAAATTAAAGAAGTTGTATTGTTTTAGTTCCGGTTTCTTTTCAATTTCCCGTGCAATAATTGATTACGAATTTATGGACTAGGAAACTTTAGGAAGAAAACAGGAATAAAGTGGAATAGAAGGAAAGAAAGGTAAATTGCGGAACAATACAGCCAGAGAGCATTAGCGGTATCCTGTGACTTCGGAGAAAAGCAAGAGGCTCTTAGACTTCTGCTGATCTCTAGGATTTGAGGGCACTTGTGCCCGAAAAAGGCACGTGTTTAGCCTCCTGCAGAGGCGAATTGCGTGCCGTTCCGTCCGGTGGGATGCACCGAAATTCAGAAGTCTTAGAGCTTCTGCTTTTCGGAGAGCGGAACAGGATACCGCTAATGCTCTCTGGCGTCCCCCTTGAAATAAAATCTCCTAATAAATTTACATGCTCTGGTTTTATAAAAGCATTTGACAACCTATAGAGACAGTGTTATAATCCAAACAAGTTATTGATTTCGTAGAGGTTGCGTTTTTTATCAGTAAGCTGCCGGATATGGTAGGGATAGAGGAAAGCAGTTGAAAGGAAAAGACGCCGAAAAAGTGTGACATCCTTGCTGAAGCACTTTTGGGCATACAGTGAAAAATTGTATGACTGTCATCAGAAGTGATGGGGTGCTACAGTGAATGAAGAGTTAGGATAGAATCATGAAACCGCCCTGTAGAATGGACGGTTTTTTTGATAGAGCAAAACAGAGAGGAAATGAATATCATAGAGTAGAACAATAGTTGTGATTATCAGGGTGAAAATTAGTTATCCTGTAAATAGAAGGAGGAATTAAAATGGCAATATTTAAAGGTGCAGGTGTGGCGATTGTAACACCATTTACAGAAGAGAATCAGGTAAATTTTGATAAATTGGGAGAATTGATTGAATTCCAAATATCGAATCAGGTGGACAGTATTATTATCTGCGGGACGACAGGAGAAGCTTCTACTTTGACACATGAGGAGCATTTGGATGCGATTCGTTATACAGTAAAAAAAGCAGCGAAAAGAGTTCCTGTAATAGCCGGAACCGGTTCTAACTGTACAGAGACAGCAATTTATCTTTCAAAAGAAGCAGAGAAAGCGGGAGCAGACGGGCTTTTATTAGTGACGCCTTATTATAATAAAGCGACACAGAAGGGATTGATTACGCATTTTACTATGATTGCAAATTCGGTAAAACTGCCGATTATTCTTTATAATGTGCCGAGCAGAACGGGATGTAATATACTGCCGGAAACAGCGGTTGCTTTGGCAAAGCAGGTGGAAAATATTGTTGGTATTAAAGAAGCGAGCGGCAATATTTCCCAGGTAGCAAAATTGGCACAGTTGGCAGATGGATGTATTGATATTTATTCTGGAAATGACGATCAGATTGTACCGCTTTTGTCGTTGGGCGGAGTGGGAGTAATCTCGGTACTTGCCAATGTGGCACCAAAGAAGACACATGATATCGTTGCGGCTTATTTAGAAGGCGATGTTGTTACTAGCAGAAAACTGCAGTTAGAAGCTCTTCCGTTTTGCGAAGCCCTATTTTGTGAAGTAAATCCGATTCCGGTAAAGGCAGCGATGAATTTAATGGGATTTGAGATTGGCGGGCTGCGCCGACCGCTTTCTGAGATAGAGCCGGAGCATTTAGAGAAGTTAAAGAAAGCCTTGACAGAGTATGGAATTTCGATAAAATAGAAAAGGAACGATGGATTAAAACGGATAAGAGGGAAGGAGATGCAGGATGATAAAAATCATTTTGTGCGGCTGCAATGGAAAGATGGGGCAGGTAATTTCTGAGATTGTCGGAAATGATGCAGAGACTCAGATTGTGGCGGGAATTGATTTAAATACAGAGGCAAAGAATGGGTATCCGGTTTTTGCAAGGATAGCAGAGTGTGATCGGGAGGCAGATGTGATCATTGATTTTTCCCATCCTTCTGTATTAAGTGAGGTGCTGCAGTATAGTGTGACAAGGCAGGTTCCGCTTGTATTGTGTACAACGGGGCTTTCAGAGGAACAGATAAAAGAAGTGGAGAATTCGGCAGAGCAGGTGGCAATTCTTCGGTCTGCCAATATGTCTCTGGGGATTAATATGCTGCTGAAATTGATTCAGGAAGCTGCAAAGATATTGGCTCCTGCCGGTTTTGATATGGAAATTGTGGAAAGGCATCACAATCAGAAATTGGATGCCCCTAGCGGAACGGCATTGGCGTTGGCAGATTCTTTAAATCAGGCAATGAATCAGGAATATTTTTATAAATATGACAGAAGTGCGGAACGGGCAAAGCGAAATAAAAAAGAGATTGGCATCAGTGCCGTTCGCGGAGGAACGATTGTAGGAGAGCATGAGATTATATTTGCCGGAAAGGATGAAGTAATCGAATTGAAACATACTGCTTATTCAAAAGCGATATTTGGAAATGGAGCAGTGCAGGCGGCAAAGTTTCTGGCGGGATGTCCGGCAGGGCTTTACGATATGAGTGATGTGATAGAGGAGTAAAGGCGACAGGATTGCTCTGCGGCAGTCCTGTTTTCATGTACAAAAAATTTAGGAAATTTTCAACAAAAAAACACATTTATTTGCTATCGTAACAGAAGCATATAGGAATGAGGAGGAATACTGTCTTGATAGAAGTAAACAATCTGGTAAAACAATATGGAGATCATATTGCTGTGGATCATCTGAGTTTTCGGGTGGAAAAGGGGCAGATCTACGGCTTTTTAGGTCCAAACGGTGCCGGAAAATCTACGACAATGAATATTATGACCGGATATCTTTCAGCAACTAGCGGAGAGGTTGTGATCAACGGTCACAATATATTTGAGGAGCCGGAGGAAGCGAAAAAGTGTATTGGATATCTGCCGGAGATGCCGCCGCTTTATATGGATATGACGCCATTAGAATATCTGAAATTTGTTGCGGAATTAAAAAAAATTCCTAAAAAGGATCAGCTTTCTATGATTGCGGATGTAATGAAGCTGGTAAAGATTACAGAATATCGTGGACGGCTGATTCGAAATCTTTCAAAAGGGTATAAGCAGCGGGTAGGATTGGCACAGGCAATTCTTGGCTATCCTGAGATTATTATACTGGACGAGCCTACGGTAGGATTAGATCCAAAGCAGATTATAGAAATTCGGGATTTGATTAAAGAATTGAGTAAGAAGCATACCATTATTTTAAGTTCTCATATTATGCAGGAAATCAGTGCCGTGTGTGATTATATTATGATTATTGCACATGGGAAATTGGTGGCAAGTGATACGCCGGAGAATTTAAGTAAATTGATGCTGGGATCGAATGAGATAGAGTTATTGATTCGGGGGGAAAGTTCGGTAATACAAGAGATTCTTTCTCAAAATTCGGAAATTATCAGCCTTGCTGTTCATCATCAGACAGAGGAGGGATGTGTTCCTGTGGAGATAAAGACTCCGGCAGAAATCGATATTCGGGAAAAGATTTTTTATCAGATGAGTGAAGCGAGATGTCCGATTTTAATGATGAAATCGGCGAATATGTCTTTAGAGGATATCTTCTTAGAACTGACAGCCGATTCGGCATCTGACAAAGAGGAGAAAAAGAAAGGATTTTTTATAAAGAAAAAAGAGATAAAAGAAATAGAAGAAACTGCTGCGGACGGCATATCAAACAAATTGGATTCTGCATCAGAGACAGAGGAGGAGCAGAAGGAATGTTAGCAATTTATAAAAGAGAATTAAAGTCATATTTTACCTCGATGATGGGATATGTATTTGTTGCATTTGTGCTGGTGGTAGTAGGAATTTATTTTGCGGCTTATAATTTAAATGCGTATCCTTTAATTGGGTATACTTTGTATAATGTTACATTTTTATTTTTAATTTTGGTGCCGATATTGACAATGAGAAGTTTAGCGGAAGAACAGAGGAATAAGACGGATCAGCTTTTATATACTTCTCCGGTATCTTTACTGGGTATTGTAATAGGAAAATTTCTTGCCCTAATCAGTGTATTTGGGATTCCGGTACTGGTGATCTGTTTTTATCCGCAGATTTTAGGACAGTATGGAACGGTCAATATGCCGATGTCTTATCTGGCAATCTTTGGATTTTTTCTGCTTGGCTGTGCCTATATTGCGATTGGAATGTTTATTTCTTCTATTACAGAGAGTCAAATTATTGCGGCAGTGATTTCTTTTGTAGTTTTAATGGCCTCTTATCAGATGGAAGGAATTGCCTCCTTTTTTTCAGATACGGCAGTTACTTCTCTGATTGCTTTTTCAGTTTTATTTCTTTTAATTGGAGTTGGATATGGAGTGGCAGCAAGAAACGTGGTGATGCCGGCGGTTTTGTTTGTATTGGCGGAGGCTGTGCTGGGCGGATTTTACCTGGCAAATTCGGTATGGTTTGAGGGGGCATTTGCGGCTATGCTAAAGAAACTGAATTTAGCCGGACTTTCTTATAATATGATTCAAAGCGGGATTTTGGATTTTACCAATATTGTATTTTACCTTTCTGTAATAGGCTTCTTTTTGTTCTTAACAGTACAGTCTATTAAGAAAAAGAGATGGAACTAGGAGGAACAAACTGTGGATAAGATAAAAAAATCATTTCAAACCCGTAAATTTAAAAGTGCTTCTTATAGTTTTGGAATTATTGCGGTGGCACTGGCAATTGTTATTCTTCTCAATTTGCTGGTTCAGGCACTTCCGGCAAGTGTAACAAAGATTGATCTCAGTTTTAATCAGATGTATTCGCTGACAGAGACGACCAAAGAGTTTGTAAAAGGACTGACGGAGGATATTACAGTCTATGTGGTATGTCAGACCGGGAGTGAGGATGCGGATGTAATGGAGATGCTGCAGAAGTATCAGGCATTGTCTTCTAAGATTCGGGTAGAAAGTGTAGATCCGGTGCTGCATCCGACTTTTACCAGTGAATATTCGGAGGAAGCAGTGCCTTCGGGAAGTTTGATTGTAGTAAGTGAAAAGCGGTTTCAGATTATTCCCTATCAGGATCTCTATGAGCAGACATTAAATACTTCCAGTTATCGCTATGAAGTGACAGGATTTGATGTAGAGGGTCAGCTGACCAGTGCACTGAATTATGTAACAACGGACGAACTTCCGGTTATTTATCAGTTAGAAGGGCATGGGGTAACGGCACTCTCCTCTACGTTGGAGGAGTTAATTGAAAAAAATAGTATGAAGCTGCAGAGTTTAAACCTGCTTAGTGCACAGGGAGTACCAGAGGATGCTGCTTGTCTGATAATTAATGCCGCTGCCAATGATCTGTCTTCAGAGGAAGCGAATCAAGTGATCACTTATTTAGAGCAGGGAGGACGTGCCTTTTTTATAGATGCTTCAGACGGAAAAGAGCGACCAAATTTGAATTCTGTAATGGAACACTATGGAGTGCGGCTGCTGCCGGGTTATGCTATTGAGACGGATACGGGACATTTCTTAAGACCATATGCCAATTATCTGCTGCCGGAAGTAAAGTATCATGCCGTAACGGATGGAATGGAAGAAGAATATCTGCTGCTTGGAAATGCAGGAGGAATTTCAGAGGCGGAAAATACCCGAACCAGTGTAAAAGTAACGCCGCTGCTCCAGACGACAGAAAACGGATTTTTACGTTCTATGGAGAATTCTTCTTTACAAAGTATTAGTATGGCAGAGGGAGATATTGCCGGACCGATTACGGTCGGGGCAGCGGTATCGGAAAATTATCAGGATATAGAGACCCGATTGCTGATATGCAGCAGTCCTTATCTTACTAATGACAATGCTAATATGCAGGTTTCTGGAAATAATTATAAGCTGGTCATGAATGGATTAAGCTGGCTTTGCGGGTTAGAGAGCAATATTGCGATTGATGCAAAATCATTTTCAATGGAATATCTGCAGATCTCGGCAAATCATACAAACCGCTGGACTATTATTACGGTGGTACTGCTTCCGGTAGTTTGCTTGGCAGGCGGATTTGTGGTATGGATTCGGCGGCGGAGAAGATAGAGAAATGGAGCAAAAGTATGGCGAAAGGAAAAAAGAAAAACAATAAAGGACTGTTGATTGGAGGGGTGCTGCTTCTTTTATTGGCAGCACTGTATGGACTGGTGTTGGCTGCCAATCAGAAAAATTCTGAGGAGGAGGCAGAAGGAACGATTCCGTTGTTTGCTTTAAACCGGGAGGAAATTGTTAAGATTTCTTATACAAATCTAGAGGGAACATATCATTTTCAAAATGTGAATCATAACTGGGTTTCGGAAGAGGAACCAGAGGAGATATTGAGTCAGTCCTATTTGGTAAATATTCGAAATATTTTTACCGGTTTGGATGCAGAAAGTGTAGTGGATACAAAAACGCAAAATTTGGAAAATTATGGGTTGGATCAGCCCTCTTATTCTCTGACGGCTGTAACAGAAGCAGGAGAAGAGTATACGCTTTATATCGGAATGTTTAATTCTTCTATGGATCAATATTATGCTTATACCAATAAAACAGAAGGGGTTTATTTGATTTCAAAAAGACCGGTTACTTATATTGAGTATCGCTTAAGTGATATGATTTCAACCCAAAATATTCCTTATATGGCGGCGGATACGGTTTCGGTATATCGGCATACTTGGAATGGAGAGACCATTTCTTTGGAGAAGAAAGAGGAAGGTTCTGTCTATGATGCATCTGATGTGCTGATCTGGTTTCTTACAACAGGATTTTCTCATGAGGTTGGATGCAGTACATCGGTATTAGAGGAATTATTTGAAAATACGGCGAAGCTGGCATATCGAAAGACGGCTGCGGCTAATGTGACAGAAGAGGATTTGGGACAGTATGGGCTTGATGTACCAAAGGGAAGCTTATATATAGAGTATAGAGACAGTGATTCGGGAGAAGAAAAGGTATATGAGCTTTTGATTGGAGATTTGACAGAGGAGCAGACCTATTATGTAATGGAAGCACAGAGCGATAAAGTCTATACAATGTCAAAAGAGGATTTGGAAAATATTTTAAATAATACCAAGTATGACTATGTATATCGCTATCCGGCGATTGTAAATGTTCGGACGGTGGATCGGATTGTGTTTGAAGCGGAAGGGGTTAGTTATACGCTGGGAGTTCGGACCGAGGAAAAGACCGAAGAGAACGGAACAACGGCTACGGATTATATTTATTCTTATCAGGGTATAGAATTGGGAGAGGAACAGCAAAAGACAGCGAGTTCTTTATATTCTGGTATTATTTCTTTAGGAGCGGAGAGAATTGTGGATCAGCCGGAGGAGTTGGGAGAACCGATTGATTTTTCGATTTTATTTGAACGAAAAAGTGAGCCGAAAGAAGTGAAAGTTTTGTTTTATCCTTATAATAGCAGTTATTATTTATGTTCTGTAAATGGAGATGCGATTTATTTGATTAATCAGAGGGATTTAGAAGGATATAAAAGCCAGATTTTTGCAGTGTTAAACTCCTTTGAATAAAATAAAAAAACAGACGCATAATAATGGCAGAGAGTAATCAGACTCTTTGTCATTATTTTTTTAAAGAATTGTTATAATGCTGCTTTGGCAGCAGGAGAAGGAGGACGCAAGGAAATTATGGAAAGAAGAAAAAAGACGCTGTTATTTGTAATGATTTTGAGTACGATGTTGGTGATGACTTCTTGTGGAAATAATAAGAGGACAGAGGAGACAACACCGAATACGACTACTGCTGCACAAAATGGCGGGGAGACTTCATCGGATTCTGATTCAGGTAATGGAAATGCAAATACGGGTGCTACGAATGGTTCTGGTGCTACAGAAAATGGTACTGGGAATGGAAATGGAAATAATGGAAGTAATAATAATAGTGTTACTGATGGGACGAATGGGGGAAATAATGCCAATGGGGGGAATAATGCCAATGGGACAACGAATGGGACAGGAGATGGACCTTTGACTAATTTGGGAGATGATATTATGGAAGGGGTAGATGATCTGGCTACTGATATGGGGATGGACGGAAATGGAACAGGAGATGTTGGAGGAACGGGTACCGGGAATGGTGCGGGAAATACAACTGGTATGGGAGAATAACTGTTTCTGATAGAGTAGGGAAGGGATGGAATGGAGAAGGGATCGGATGCGAAGGGATTGGATGCGAAGGGGACGCCAGAACGGGGAAGTGATCCCTTTCTGCTGTTCCGCTCTCCAGAAAATAAGAACGTCTAATGCCTCTGAAGATAGGTTATCTAACCGGACGGACCGGCACGCAATTCGCCTCTGCAGGAGGCTAAACACGTGCCTTTTTTTGTCATCGAAGATGACAAAAAATCCTGGGGAATCGACAGAGGCATAAGACGTTCTAATGTTCTTCCGAAGTCACAGCAGAAAGGGATCACTTCCCTGCTCTGGCTGTTTTTTCTGCATGTTCTTCTGCCATGTCTGCTTCCACGTCAAATCCTTTTTTTCGGAGTTTTTCGGCAATTTCTAGATAGAGATGGGTCGCTTTTTCATAGTCGCCGATTTTTTCGTATAGATTTGCTTTGCAGTAGAGTTCGTCATAGAAGAAGGTTCCTATTTCGCCGGCTTTGTTATAATATTGAATGGCTTCGTTGTAGTTTTTTAGTTTTTCGCAGATTTCTCCGCCATGCAGATATAATTCCCAGTCATTTGGAAATTTTTTGACTGCTTTTAGGAAGGATTCGTAGGCTTCTTTTAGTTTATCTGCATAAATATAGGAAATGATTAATAAATCGGTTTCTCTTGGATTGTCGGGATCGGTTTTTACTCTTGCTAGTTGCTGATGGATTGCTTCTTCTCCTTTTCCTAAAGTAAAGAGTAAGGAAATTCGGCAGGCACAGGCTCTGTAAAAAATGTGTTGTTCCGAGTTGGGATCGTTTTTTAGAATGGTATTGTACCATTTTATGGATTCGGTTTTGCAGTATTCAAGCATCCATTGGTGAATTAAGGCATAGTTCCATTGGTCTTCGATAGAAAGGGTACTTTCGCTTATTAGTTTTTTGTATTCAAAAAGACACTGCATAAAATCTTCTGGTTTTCTGGTTTTTTCATAGACGGCTGTCAGACGTTGGGCATAATTATCATAGGCAATGGAATTCTTTTTGTAGAAGTCATCTGTGGTTACACCATAAAGTTTTGCTAAAGTCGGAAGTGTTAAAACATCTGGTAACGTGGTTCCACATTCCCATCTGGAAACGGTCTGTGTATTGACGTTTAAATAATCCGCTACTTGTTCTTGAGTAAGATTTTTTGCGGAACGAAATTTTTTTAAATTTTCACAAAATATAGTTTGATTCATATTGATTACCTCGAAAATGTTTTGTTAATATTTAGAAGCTTCTAAATAGAATTATAATAAAAAGCGGAGAGAAACGTAAGGTCTGATTTTGTGAGTATTCTCTTAAAATTTGTATAGTTGGTAAGGAAATATTTTAGGGGGGATTTTTGGTTGTATTAATTGTATTAAAGAGAGAGTTTGGCAGAGAAAAGGGAAAGGATAGGGTTTTATTTTGTTTTCTTAGGAAAATCCCGCTTGCATAAATAAAGAAAGTGTTGTATAGTAAAACAAAATTTATAATTTTTGGTTTGGATAAAAACATTTAAAAGATAGAAAGGAGGAGCTACTCAATCAAATATCAAAAAAATAGGTGCGAAAAGTGGAAGATTCGTTGCGGAGAAATCTTTTTGAAATTAGGATAAGAATGGCTGCAGGGTAGAAATAGCTTTGAGTAGCAAAGTAGAATGTTAGATATTGATAAACAGTTAAAGGATACAGGGTGGAATAAGTATAGTTGTAATGGCTACTTTATGGTGTGTAATAATTTAGTTCTTATTACTAATTTTATAGAGGGGAAACGCTGCTATCAATTTACTTATAATATTGATTCTTCTAAATTTACAAGTTGTCTTTGTTATAATTATAATAAAAGTGAACGGGACATTCTTTTGGATAAAGAAAATAGGAATTGTTTAATAAAAGGGGTTGAGCGTAATACAGCAAAGTATGATAATGGATTGTCTGTGCCGGATGAATCGATAAAAGAATTTACATATGATATATTTTTTAATCTTGCTCGATTTGTGATGAGCAAGGTTAGGATAAAGAATTGCAGAAATAAATTGAATACGGTTTTTATTAATAAAGAGAATGGGGAGTTGGAACTATTTGAAGGTCCAGCAGACTGCAGTGCAGGAGTATGCGGTTATTCAAATAATTATTGTATTATTGGAGAAGGGGTTTCGATATTGTTTTATATAGATGTTTCAGGAAGCTGTATTTATGAGATATCGATTGGAATGGATAGTTTGAAGGTGATCGATTATGACTGCAGAAAGTATGATTCGGTTAAGGATGTTTATTATTATCTCTCTTATATATTAAATGATTCTGTGATTTTAAATGGTCTTGTAAAGAAGTGTTTTTATTTTTCTTCTCATCATAATTTTTATAAAAATGATGAAAAAATATCAAATGCATTGTATGGTATCGCCTGCAATTTTTATAAGTATGTAATAAAAAAATTTATTGCTTATTGAGTGGTTTTGTGAGGGACAGTTTGTGGTACAGGGGCAGATTTTTCTGCTCTTGTTTCTTTTTTTGCTGTTTGGAAAATTGGAAATATGGTTGGTGTTTCGGATAGTTCTGAGACATTTTGGGTGTAATATGAAAAGAATAGATAGGGGAAGGGGATATTGGACTGGATATTGAAAAAAAGATTTAGAAAGGTGATTTTAGAAAGGGAGGGAGCAGATGAGAAAGATTTTGGTTGTGGAGGATGATCGGGTTTTAAATGGAACACTGGCTTATAATTTAACGGCTGACGGATATGAAGTAAATTCGGCTTATTGTTATAGAGATGCTGTGGGATATTTAAAAAAGATAGAGTATGATGTTGCTTTGCTGGATATTAATCTGCCGGATGGGATTGGGTTGGATCTCTGTGAAGAAATTCGTAGTCGGGGGCAGCAGACTTATATTATTTTTATTACGGCTAATGATAAGGAGAGTGATATGCTAAAGGGGTATGAGGCAGGAGGGGCGGATTATATTACAAAACCTTTTTCTATTGTGGTACTTTGTAAAAAGATAAAAGCGGTTTTTCAGAATCTGGATTTGCGGACACCTCGGCATGATTTGTTTGATAATGGGATTTTAAGGATTGATTTTTCGGAACAGACAGCGTTTTTAAATGGAGAGGCTGTAGATTTTACGCCAAAGGAATATCGAATCTTGTCTTTGTTTGTAAAGAATCCCCGGATTATTTTGACAAAGCGGCAGATTTTAGAAAAGCTGTGGGATGCGGATGGAGATTTTGTAGATGAACATACGCTGACTACCAGTATCAGCCGTATTCGAAAGAAAATAGAGACAGAGGAACAAAAATATATTAAGACGACTTATGGTGTGGGGTATCAGTGGATGGGAGGGGAGTCAAGATGAATATGGGGAAGTGGTCTGTTCGCAGATTTTTAAAGAGAATTGGGATAGGGGCAGGGCTGACAGTTGGTATCGTGCTGTGGATGTTGTATTGTTTGACAAAGGATGGCTATGTTGTGCTTGGAGGGTTGGTTCTTACTGGTATTTTTTTTGCATGGGGAATGGTCTTTTTAATATATTTTCAGCAGAAACTGGTAGAGTTTACAGATAGTTTGTGTCAGACATTGGATGGAATGATGAGCGGCAGTCCGTCTCTGCAGGTTGATTATGAGGCGGAGACGTTATTGGCACGTATTAGTTATCGGCTGGAGCGGCTTTATCATGTGATGCAGGAAAATCGAAATAAGGTAGAAAAGGAGAAAGCCAAACTGCAGTCGCTGGTGTCGGATATTTCTCATCAGACAAAAACACCAATTGCTAATTTGAAAATGCTGAATGATACATTGTTAAATCGAGCTGTGCCGGAAGAAAAACAGAGGGAATTTTTACAGGCTGCAGGGAGTCAGTTAAATAAGCTGGATTTTTTGATTCAGGCGATGGTAAAGACTTCTCGGCTGGAAACAGGTGTGATTGCATTGGAGAAGAAAATGGCTCCGATTGCGGATACGCTTGCTGCTGCAATGAATGGTGTGCTTGCAGGGATAGAGCAAAAGCAGCTTCTGCTTTTTGTGGACTGTCCAGAGGATATTGCGGTGGTTCATGATAGCCGATGGACAGCGGAAGCTTTGTTTAATCTGTTGGATAATGCAGTAAAATATACTCCTTCTGGCGGGAGTATTTATGTGACGGTGCAGGAGTGGGAAATGTATGTAAAAATTAGTGTGGCGGATACCGGAAGGGGGATACCAGAGGGTGCACAGGCTGCTATTTTTAAGCGGTTTTATCGGGAAGAATCGGTACATGATATAGATGGGATTGGGATTGGATTGTATCTTGCCCGTGAGATTGTTACTATGCAGGGAGGATATATAAAAGTTGTTTCGGAGCCGGGAAATGGGGCTGTGTTCTCGGTATTTTTGCCGATTGAGTAGAGTAATTATAGAAAAAATTCGTTTATCTATGTATAAGAATCATAATGGCAGGGTATAAAAAGTTCTGCTGTTTTTTATGCATATGGGTGTTCAAATGAAATAGGTCAGCTGAGCTGACGAACGCCTGGTACAGTGAGTAGGGGAAGTAACCTTCCCTACTTGATTTGTATTGAAATTGTTGAGATTAAGAGATTACGAATATGAGAGGATATTTGATATAATGCAATAAAACAGAAGGGTTTTTGAAAGGGGAATAATAGAACAAGTAAAATTGGTATAGAAAAAAATAAAACCTGACATAAGGTGTCAAGTTAATAGATCTAAAATAAGATAAAAAAGGTAATAGAGTTTTTATTTATGAAGTTATAAAAACAGAAAGGAAAACAAATATGGGAAGACCAGCGACAAAAACAGATTTATTAACAGCAGCGGCAGCAAACTATGAAAAACTAAATACTCTTATTTCTGGATTGACAGAACAAGAATTATCGACACCCTTTGATTTTTCCGGTGATGAAAAAAAGAAAGAGGCTCACTGGAGAAGAGACGGGAATCTTCGGGATGTTTTAATTCATCTTTATGAATGGCATCGGCTTTTGTTAAATTGGGTGCAGTCAAATCAAAATGGCAGTGAGAAACCGTTTATTCCAAAACCTTATAATTGGAAAACGTATGGCACAATGAACTTAGGGTTTTGGAAAAAACATCAAAATACTTCGTTAGAGGATGCAAAAAAGATGTTTCAGCAATCCCATGATGAAGTAATAAAATTAGCAGAAACTTTTTCAAATGAAGATTTATTTTCGAAAAGTGTTTACAAATGGGTTGGAGGAAGTACATTAGGTTCTTATTTTGTCAGCGTTACAGCAAGTCACTATGATTGGGCTATAAAAAAATTAAAGGCACATAAGAAAAACTGTGCTGGGAAGTGAAGGGCATATTATTTTTAGGCAGTATGATAAAATAAAAATAAGATAAATAAAGAGCAAAATATAGCGAAGGAATCGGAAAGATAAAAGACAAGATATTTTATCGTAAAGTGCGGTAAAATATCTTGATTTTTTTCTTATATATGTTATACTGAAATAACTTAAAAAATAGATACTTAGTGAGTAATAGAAAAGAAGGAAAAATATGTTAGACTATATTATGGAGCGTACCAATCAATATATTGACAGTATGCCTAAAAAGGAGCGTAAAAAATATGGTCAATTTTTTACAAGTAAAGAGACAGCACGTTTTATGGCTGCATTATTTACAATTCCTGAAAATATGTCTCAAATTCATATTTTAGATGCGGGAGCAGGTTCTGGTATATTGTCCTGTGCAATTTTGGAGCGGCTAGAACAGGTGGAGTCTATTCAGACAATAAAATTGACCTGTTATGAGAGTGATGCCAATATTTTGGAATTGCTAAAAGAAAATCTGCAATTATGTCAGGCAAATTTAAAAAAAGAAATTCAGATACGAATGATTTCGGATAATTATATTACAAGTCAGTATCTGGATTTTAATGGTATGTTGGGTAGCAGTGTTAGTCCTTTAAAATATGATTTGATAATTGGTAATCCTCCTTATATGAAGTTATCTAAGGATGCACCGGAAGCGGCGGCAATGCCGAAAATTTGTTATGGAGCACCTAATTTGTATTTTATTTTTGCAGCAATGAGTGTATTTAATCTTAAGAATAATGGAGAAATGGTGTATATTATTCCTCGTTCATGGACTTCTGGAGCTTATTTTGAGCATTTTAGACAGTATTTTTTGATGGAGGGGAAATTGGAACATATTCATTTATTTGTAAGTAGGAATAAAGTGTTTGACAAAGAAAATGTATTGCAGGAAACAATGATTATAAAAGTAAAAAAGACAAGTCAAACACCAAAAGAAGTTACCATTACTTCCTCACAGTCCAATAAGGATTTTGCTGATTTGACTTCATTAATAGTGCCATATAGTTTGGTAGTATCAAAAAACGATGGCTATGTGTATTTAGTAACAGATAAAGAGGAAGTTTCTGTGCTGGAACGATTACATAGGTTTCGTAAGACATTGCCGGATATTGGATTAAAGATGAAAACCGGATTGGTTGTGGATTTTCGCAATCGTGAAATACTTTATGATCATGCACAGGAGGGTGCAATTCCCCTTTTTTATCCGCAGCATATTAAACAAGGAAAGGTACAGTTTCCTATTCAGAAAAAATATGAATATATTATAACTGAGAAAGCGGGATTTATGCAAGATAATCGGAATTATTTATTTGTTAAGCGTTTTACTGCAAAGGAAGAACGCCGCAGACTGCAGTGTGGGGTATATTTGGCAGGAGAATATCCGCAATATAGGAAAATTAGTACACAAAATAAGATTAATTTTATAGATGGATTAGTAACGGGAATGTCAGAATATCTTGTATATGGATTATATGTAATTTTTAATTCTACTCTTTATGATGAATATTACAGAATCTTAAATGGATCAACGCAAGTAAATTCTACAGAAATTAATGCTATGCCTATACCTGATTTGGAGAGTATACAGGAAATGGGAAAAGAATTAATGAAAAATAAAGATATGTCGGAACAGAATTGTAATAAGATATTGGAGGAGTACTGTGGGTAAAATTGATGAGGCAAGAGAATTTTTAAAAATGCTTGGTATGCCTAAAGCACAGCAAGCTGATATTTGCTGTTATGTATTGTTGGCAATGGCAGGAGTAAAACAGGATATGTCATGGGCGGATGCGGAAAATAAGTGGATTCGTATTCATGATATGATTCAATTTGCCAATACATATTATGGTTCGACTTATGCGGAAAATAGCAGAGAAACATTTCGTAAGCAGGCATTGCATCATTTTCGTAATGCTGCATTTGTAGAAGATAATGGAAAAGCAACCAATAGTCCAAATTACAGATATAGGCTTACAGAAGAGGTATTACAGATGTTAAGAGTATTTCAAACATCAAAGTGGCAGGAATCTGTGAATCGGTTTTTAAAATATCATAAAAAGTTAATAGATATTTATGCTTCTAAAAAGAAAATGACAATGATGCCAGTGCATATTAATGGAGATAATTTTCAGTTTTCAACAGGTAAACATAATGAACTTCAAAAGGCAATTATTGAAGAGTTTGCTCCACGGTTTGCACCTAATTCGGAGTGTTTATATGTTGGTGATACGATAGAGAAAGATTTAGTAAAAAATGTTGATAGGCTGACAGAATTAGGATTTGAGATAACATTACATGATAAAATGCCAGATGTGGTTTTATATAGAAAAGATAAAAGCTGGATTTATTTTATTGAATCAGTAACTTCTGTTGGACCGATGGACTCTAAAAGAGTTTTGGAATTAACAGAGATGACAAAGAATGTAACAGCAGGAAAAATTTTTGTAACAGCATTTTTAGATTTTAAGACATATAAGAAATTTTCAGAGACATTGGCATGGGAAACGGAAGTTTGGATTGCGGAAATGCCGGAACATATGATACACTTAAATGGAGATAAATTTTTGGGACCACGATAGAAGAGGAGAAAATATGTTTCGAATAATCAGAATGATTAAATTAAGAGTCCACATATGCAGCCTGTAAGCATTTTTATAACCTTGATAGGTGCTTACAGGGTGCAACTTATATCAAGGAGGACTCTTTATGGGAAAAATAAGAGGTATCGCATATCGCAGATATGTAAGAAACAAAGTGATACAGAGGAAAAAACGTATTAGTCGTGCTGTATATGGCATAGATTGGTATCAGTGTGATGGAAAATATTCAAAAGGAAAAATACATTGCGGGTGTGGGTTATGTAAATTCGGCAAAAAATATGGTTTGCCAACAACTCGGGATATGAGAGAAATGTCAAGAGAAGAAATATTATTAAAAGATTTTGAAAGTTAAAAGATTCTTGCCAAAGTGGTATTTATAGAGTAATAGGATACAACAATTTAGCAGATAATAATAAAAATAAATAGTATAGTCAAATCGGATTGCGAATATCCGATTTGACTACAAATAATGCAGTAATAAAAAAGTCATAGTTTAGAGAAAATTTTTTTGATGCAATGGGAAAATTGAATATTGAGAATAATAATCAGGGAACGGAAAGATTATTTCATTTCGAAAAAAGAAAAAAGCGGAAAACTTAATTAAATTCAAGTTTTTCGCTTATGATTAGCTACTGCGGAAGATGGGACTTGAACCCACACGAGCATACACCCACAAGATCCTTAGTCTTGCCTGTCTGCCAGTTCCAGCACTTCCGCATCTCTAACGTATCTTATAACGAGTTAAAGTATAGCATAGTATTTTATAAATTGCAAGAGTTTTATTAAAAAATTTTAAGTAGTAAGTACAATCTGTTCCTTAATTTTGAATATCCCGGTAGCCCTGTTCATCTATCATTTTATGAATTTGATCATGAAAAAGTACCACGAGATCCTTCCACTTTTTGCACATCCGCTGGGAATGTTCTAATCGATTTTCTAAATCTGAAATTTGATCATAAAGGATAGAAATGTTCATTATCTCAGGTTCGAAAAAATCGCCTTCCATATCTAATTGACTCATATTGGAATAGATGCAGACCTTCACCGGAAGCGCCTGTGTGTCGATCTTTAAGGGAGATTCAACTCCCCGGCTGCGAAAGTTAGGCAGACAGGCCG
>CAJUEI010000029.1 GCA_910585255.1 uncultured Lachnospiraceae bacterium | reverse complement strand
AAAAATAATTAGGAATTAAATTCCAGAAATTTTAATTTAAAAATTAAGTAAATTTACCAAAAATGGAAAAAATACACCTATTTTACATCAAATAAGAAAAGTAGAAAATTTATTCTTTATTAGAAAAATTTTTCGGATAGATCTATTTTTGTTGAAGAAAAATTTATCTATCATTGGAGTAATAAAATATCTATTATTAAATAAATTTATTTTTATGCTTCCTAATAATTAAAAAGTAAAGATATTAGAAATTTCTTACATAAAGATTTGAACTCAGAAAATTACTTTTCCTACTCGCCACACTGGACATCCGTCAGTTCTGCTGACATTGTTCTTTTGAACACCTGTGTGCATAAAAATAATCCCTTTAGTATATATACTAAAGGGACTACTTTTATTAAATTTTATACTTTTAATTAAGTAATTATTGAAGATCAAATGTTACAGACTTTTTCTCAATTGAAGAAGAAGTTCTTAATTTATAAATGCTCAATTTCAGATTTTCATCTTCTCCTACTTTTCTTTCACCTGCACCATATTTATTAATCAATGCCTTATCTTGATCAACATCGCATAATTCTTCTGCCATAGCCCAAGCTAAAAGAGCCTCTGATTCTGTTAAACTCTTAACCTTTACTTTTCTTGTACCAAAGTTTACAGATTCGACACCTAAATTATCTAAACTATCCTTGATATCAGCAAGCTTCTTATATTCAAGCCCATCATAATCTTGTGCATCTCTTTCTCTTGTTGTTTCATAAAACTTAAGATCTACAAGAGCATATTTTGATTCACCTAACGTCTTATTTGCTTCATAACCATCCTTACCAGCAATAACAACTGCATAATCAGCAACATTATTTAAATACTTATAGTTGCAAATACCATCTGCATTGAAATAATAGTATTTTCCACCAACTTTACCTATCTCGTCACGATATAATTCACCTTTGTCATTTCCGCAGATAAAGATATCATCATCAATTTCTTTCCAGGTAGTTAAAGCATCACCATCTTTGTTAAGATAAAAATAATTAATCTCTTCATCGTCTTTACTTGTACTCTTATGGTTTGCCCAAGCAATGATTTTCTCACTTAACATAGCAAACTTATCCATTGCTGGTTCATCAATTTTACCATCAATATTTGGATCTTCTTCATACTTAGTTGTATCAGTTAATACTCTTTCTGTAAGATAAGTGGCAGAGGATGAAACTACTGTGTGATTTTCTTCTGCTAAATCATCTAAATCAAACTTAGCTATATAGACATTTAAGTAATCATCATCTACACCATCTCTACTGGTACGTGCATCTTTTCCAAAATAATACCACTTATTATTAATTTTTTTCCATTCTTCATCTGCTAATACACCTGTCTCTGGATCACCATATACCCATTTATCTTTTTTGCCATCTTTACCATTAAAGAATAAATGTGTATCTTTATCTACCTTTGCATCCGAACCAGCAGTCTTATCTGTTGTTTTATACCAACCAGTTACCATCGCACCATCATTATTCATATAGAAGAACTCATCATCATTCCAGTCAATCAAATCATTATTAACTGCTGCCTCAGCATACATCTGTCCATTTGGAGAAAGTGCATACCATTTTCCATTGCTCTCTACCCATTCATTTACATACATTCTTCCTGTTGCACCGAAGTAATACCATACTTTTGTAGAAGAACCACTGTTTGGAGAAGCATAGATCGAACTTGCAGACATTTCTCTCCAACCTTTTACCATTTTTCCATCATTTCCTAAATAATAGAAATCACAGTCATCATCAATATCATCTTTTCCTAATTCATCATGAATATCTCTACTATCTAATACTTCACTTTCATTACTAAACTTATCTGTACGAACAAAAGCATTTTTTACCATTCTTCCTTCGTCATCTAAAAAGTACCAGTCCTCTCCAGCTAATACCCACTGATTAGAAACTCTATCACCTTTTACATAATAGTACCAATTTGAACCGCTTTGTACCCAGCCTTCTGTAGCTGCACTGGTCATTACAGTGGCACCCATAGCCATGACAGCCATAGAAGCGACAACAGCAGCTGTTTTTGTCAACTTTCTCATTGTTTGCACTCTCCTTTTTGTAATCTTAATCAAATTTGCAATACATGTGTATTATACTGCCTCAATTCTAAAATTTCAATAGGAATTTTATTTTTTAAGAAAATTGTTAGAATTCTGTTATCTTCTTAAAAAACCGACCCCCTACGCCGGAAGTCCCTTATCGAAGCTGTCTCACATGTGATAACCATATAATATCACAACTTTTTAAATATGCAATAGGTTTTGGTCAAACTTAAGATATTGTAAATCGTCCGTCATATTTTCGTAATAATTGTTCGAATTCTGTAGTTTTCTTTCTTCTATTTCTGTATTATAATGAGTAAGTGCTTGTGTCTATACTATAATTATAGAGAGGAACCCCCTGTTCTCTAACGCAGTTTTCTATTATACTAAGATAAGAGCAGGTCATTCCAAACCAGACTATGCACAACAAACCACACGAACGGTATCTTATGTGAAATCATTACTTTCACATAAACATCCTGACATCTTTTATTATGATGTCCTATTGAATTATGAAACGAAAACGAAAGGAGTTTTAACATGAAACATTCACAGGCGAAACAATCGCCCAAAAAAAATCACTATCATCTAATACCACTTATTTTTATTCTGGTGGTAATTCCTCTTATATCAAAGGTGTATTCCTATGATCCTAAGTTATCCCAATTTGATTGGTTTCCAAATCTTACGGATCATTCGGATCTCTTTCTCTATTATAAGAGCGTATTTTTTACACTCACCGCAGTAGTAATGGCATTTCTGATTCTTGGAAAACGATTTATTGAAGACCAGCACGCTATTACTGCCTTTGAATTTTATCCATTGGCTGCTTATGCCATACTGGCATTGCTGTCTACACTATTCTCCCACTACCGTTCCTACGGCTTTTCCGGTATCCATGAACAATTTGAATCTATCTGGGTATTATTAGGATACTGTGTTGCGGCTTATTACGCCTATATCTTTGTAGAAGAAGACGACATTGCTTTTCTAATACGCTGGTTCCTTCTTGGAATTGCCATTCTAACTGCATTAGGACTGGCTCAGGCACTAAAACATGACTTTTTCCGCACCAAATTGGGACAAAAACTCATCACTACCGGCACAAAATATAATTCTTTGGACTTTACATTCGAGGAAGATCGTGTCTATATGACACTCTATAATCCGAACTATGTCGGCTCCTATGTTGCTCTTGTATTCCCTATTTTAATTTGTCTGATTCTATTTTTTAAAACAGGGAATTCAACCGACCGTCCCCTGCTTCCGGTCTTAGAATGTATTACCTCCATTCTTTTAGCGGCAGGACTTGCTTTTTGTCTGCTCAAATCTGCTTCCAAAAGCGGTATTGTCGCCGTAGCAGGCACGTTCTTTCTTTTCTTTTTAATTTTGATACCACGCTTAAAAAAATATTGGTATCTTGGAATTCTTGCTCTAATCATTATGATAGGAGGAATATTCTTTGCAGATCGTGCACTAAACCATCTGCTTTCCGATTCTATCCGCAATCTGTTTAGCGGAGAGAAAACAACGTATGATTTAGAAGACATTACAGTAACAGAAGAAGATGTGATCTTTACCTATCGGGGAAACGTAATTCATTTTCGAATTACAGAAAACTACGAAATAGAAGTAACCGATGCAGAAGGAACCATACTGCCGCTAGAAAAAGGGGATGGCTTCAGCTATGTAATTGCAGATGATCGCTTCTCAGATATCTCTATCTCCCAATTTCCAATTGAGGAGCATATGTCAATGGGAATCAATGTCCTTGGCACTTCCTGGTACTTCAGCAATGACAATGAAAACCGAGAATATCTGTTTTACAATATCTACGGCAAATGGACAAAATTTAAAACTGCACCAAGTGCCATATTTACAGGTCGGGAATCTATCGCAACCAGTCGAGGCTATATCTGGTCCAGAACGATTCCTCTGTTAAAACACTATATTTTATTAGGCTCCGGTGCGGATACCTTTAGCCTCGTCTATCCAAATGATGACTATTTAGGTATGTATAACTGCGGCTATACTGGACAAACCATTACCAAACCACACAATTTATACCTGCAGATAGCGGTACAGAGCGGCGTACTCTCTTTAATTGCCTTCCTTGCCTTCTATCTTATCTACTTTGTATCCAGTTTTCTGCTCTACACCAGATGCAGACTAAATTCTTACAGCAGCAAAGTCGGATTAGGGATTTTTGTTGGAAGTTTCGGATATATGATCTCTGGTATTATTAATGACTCCATGATTACAGTAGCACCTGTCTTCTGGACCTTAATCGGCATTGGCATCAGCATCAATATGCAGCTGAAAAATAAAAAATACGCTGAAAAATAGCCTAAACTAAAAAATAATAAACGAACCAAAAAAATGCGGCAGAAAAAAGACCTCTCTTTTTCTGCCGCATTTTCTATGTTATTTGATTCTTTACTATTACAGCTCATCTCTATTCATCTGCTCTTCCCCCTGTATAGTTTAGGTTTCACTTTTCATACCACAGATTTCCAAATACCTTCCGCATCAGTCCTATCTTTCGGCTAAGCGGTATCAATAGCCAATTCATCCAAGTAAACAAATATGTCTTTTTTCCCATCTCTTTTCGCATATCCCTTACCATCTGAGCAGTATTGACATAACTTTTATCCTGCGGATGGAAAATTCCCCTTTGATTCTTTACAATGATCTCCGATAATTCCTCTGCCAACTGTCCCACTTCAATCATACTTCGCTTATTTTTTGTATCGGGAAACATACAGGCATATTTCACCAACATTTTCAATTTTCCATAGTTCCCTGGACAGTTTTCCCCATATACCATAGGAGGACGTACAATCGCTACATGAAACCGATCCTCCTCCATCTTCTGCAGTTCTAACTCTGCCTGATATTTATATTTTCCATAAAATGACTCTGGCTTTGGTTTAGTATCAACTGAAATTTTCTCATATTGATTTCCAAACACTGCCATACTGCTTAAAAATACTACCTGCCTCACTCCTGCTGCCTTTGCTCTCTTTGCAACCTGAATCGGCATATCTCGATTGATCTTTTTATAAAGCTCCTCTTCCCTTTCCTTTTTATGAACGATCGCAGCCACGATAACTACACTGTGATAATCAGCTAACTCCACTCTCTTCCAATCCCCATTCTTTGCCCCTGCCATCTCTGTATGGATCTGCCGCTTTTCTAATTCTTTGGCAAGTCTGTTTCCGATATAACTGTGCTCTCCAATAATTAAAACCTGCTTACTTTCCGTCTCCCTGTCCATTTCCCGTGCCGCCTTCCTTTACACCATCCTGTATTGCTACACTTCGTATCGTTCCCAATAAAATCTTAATATCAAATAAAAAACCCATACGTTCTACATATTCTCCATCAAACCTCGCTTTAATCGGTATCTCTAATTCATCCCTTCCGTTAATCTGTGCCCATCCAGTCAGACCTGGACGCACCTCATTTGCCCGATAGCGATCCCGCTCAGCAATCAAATCTTCCTGATTCCAAAGTGCTGGTCTAGGTCCGACAATCGCCATATCTCCGACTAAAATATTCCATAACTGCGGCAGTTCATCCAAACTGGTCTTCCGCAAAAACCGTCCAACCGGCGTTATGTATTGCTCTGGATTTGCCAAAAGATGGGTTGGCACATCCTTTGGCGTATCGATTCGCATTGTCCGAAATTTTAACATAGAAAAATAGGTTTTATGAATTCCTATCCGCTTCTGCCGAAAAAATATCGGTCCGGGAGAAGTAATCTTTACCAAAATCATTAGAATTAGAAACAGCCACCAAAACAGCACCAATGCTGTTAAAGACAATAAAAAATCCAAGCACCGCTTAAAAACCTTACAATACATCTTCGTCCTCCCTCTCTCTTTCTCCGAACATTTTCTGTTCCTCTTTATTCTCCTGCCAGATGTAAGTAGGTACTATCTCATGTACCATTTTTCGGAGATCTCCGGCTTCTTTATACGAATATTCCTTTAGCTTTGCCAGTTTCAGAAAAAATTCTTCCTCATTAAACTCAATCGGTTTCCCGATATGAATCATTTTATTAGGAGTACTCTGCATCCCTTCCTCGTCCATCAGCATCTCTTCATATAATTTTTCTCCCGGACGCAGCCCGGTAAATACAATTTTAATATCTTCATCCGGCACAAATCCAGAAAGCCGAATCATATTTCTTGCTAGATCTAATATTTTAACCGGCTCTCCCATATCCAATATAAAGATCTCTCCTCCTTTTGCATAAGCTCCTGCCTGAAGCACTAAAGAAATTGCTTCTGGAATAGTCATAAAGTAACGGACAATTTCCTCATGTGTAACTGTCACGGGTCCTCCCTCTTCAATCTGCTTGCGGAATAAAGGAATCACACTTCCATTGCTTCCCAATACATTTCCAAACCGAACCGCTACAAACTCGGTCGAATACTGCCGATTAAAACTCTGAATCATCATTTCGCAGATCCGCTTGGTCGCTCCCATAATATTAGTTGGATTGACCGCTTTATCTGTTGAAATCATAACAAACCGCTTCACCCCGTTTTTTGCGGCAGCCAAAGCCGTCTTCATCGTTCCAAATACATTATTTTTTACTGCCTCATTTGGGCTCTCTTCCATAAGAGGCACATGTTTATGAGCTGCTGCATGATAGACAATCGCCGGATGATAATTCTTCATAATCATATTCATCCGATTGGTATTTCTCACCGAGGCAATCAATACTACTAAATCCAGATTTGGATACTTACGAATCAATTCCTGCTGAATCTCATAGGCATTATTTTCATAAAAATCCACTATAATCAACTGCTTTGGATTATGCCCGGCAATCTGGCGGCACAGCTCGCTTCCAATTGAACCTCCGCCTCCTGTTACCAAGATAATTTCATTGGTTACATAACCCATAATTGATTCAATATCTACTTCTACTGGCTCTCTGCCCAATAAGTCCTCCACCGCCACATCCCGAAGCTGACTTACTGTTACCTCTCCTCTTACCATCTGATAGATCCCAGGAAGAATCTTAATATCACATCCGGTCTCTTTACAGAGCATAATAATATCTTTAATCTCCGATTTCCGTGCAGAAGGAATCGCTATAATAATCTGATCAATCGAATAGAGTTTTGCTGCCTCTATAATATAGTCCCGATTTCCTACCACCTTAACCCCATGAATAAACTTTCCGATTTTGTCTGGATTATCGTCAATCACACACTTTGCATTACTGGTCAGATAGCGGCTGGTAACAATTTCCTTGATAATACTATTGCCTGCTTCTCCTGCTCCAATAATCATAATATTTTGAACCGTTCCGCTTTTCCTTGCCCGGTATTGATTTCGTTTCACACGAATCATCCGATAGACAAAACGGCTTGCCAATGTCATCAGCAGTAAAAATATCCCATACAGAGGATAGTAACTCCGCGGCATCCGCCCGCCTGTCAGCAAGATTCCTATCATTTGAGCAATAGAAGATAAAATACAGGCAGATACAATATTTTGCATCTCGGTCATTCCGGCATAAGCCCATAAACTATGATACAACCGGAAGCCGTAAAAAATCAAAAGCGTTATTATAACATTAATTGGCATATACCGCCACAGTTCATCTAAATATTTTAATTCAATATCATAAAAATAAAAATTAAATCGGGCAAGCAAAGCAAGCAATCCCGCCGCTGCAATCGCAGCAATATCATATAGGATAAGAAAGGTACGCCTTGACCACAGTTTCTTGTCTATCACTATTTTTTTCAGCATAGTTTTTTCCTCGACTCTACTTTTTCTTAAATTATAAAATTTCTTACATCTGTCCCATTCTATCACAAAATAGACCAAATGTAAATTTTAGCTTTATTTAATTGATATTCTTCCTCTATCTGTGTTACACTACTCTTATATCTGACAGGTTCTTTTTAACAGATGCTCCATCAATCAATACTATTATTATGATACAAAGGGGGTTTACTATGAAAGGCAATTTTAGGAAACATATTTTTACATCTGCAGCCGCTTTCCTTGCCGCTTCTTCCTGCTTCTCTCTGTCTGCCATATCTGCACAGGCAAAAACTACGATTCGTCTGGTTCGCATCGAAGCAACTTATGACGATTATGACGATAAATACGGCGACAAAGAAGATATTCCAGAAGCTACTACAGGCGATCCAATCGATACAGATAGACTGGTCGTAATCGCAACCTTTAAAATCAACGAAGACGGCGATATCTATGAAGACGAACGAATTTTAAGTCCCAACCAATATGAACTTTCTACTAACACAGTAATCAAGGGACTCCGCACAATAGAAGTTACTTATACCTACAAAGGAACTGAAAAATCAGACACTTTTAAACTGCGTGGTGTCGGTGAAGTGATGTATCCTGACTTTGAAGTAGATAAAAAGGGCAGATGGTATATGATAGGTCAAAACGGTGCCATGCTAAAAGACGGTCTCTATACCATTGACGGAGAAAACTATCTGTTTGATGAAGACGGCTACTTAGTATCCGGCTGGCAGTTCTATAAAGACCGTTGGTATTACTTTGATGAAGACGACTACGAAGGCATAAAAGGCTGGAAAGAGATCGACTCCGCCGTTTATTTTTTCGATAACGAATCTGCAATGGTAACCAATTATTGGGACTATCACAACGACCGCTGGTACTACTTCGGCAACTCTGGGGTACGCTCCTCTGGCTGGATCTTTACAGGAGGAAAATGGTACTATATGAATGAAGACTATACCATGCACACCGGCTGGCTGCAAGACAAAGGCAAATGGTACTATATGGATGATTCCGGTCAAATGGTTTCCGGCTGGAAAGAAATCAAAGGAACTTGGTACTACTTTAACGAAAACGGCATTATGGCAGCCAATACTTTTATCGGAGACTACTATGTAGATGGAAACGGTGCATGGATTCCAAACTGGCAGTCCCGTTAATCACAAAAAAGAGCAAGTAAAACTGTAATCTGGCAGGTGAAATCGAGGCGTCCGTCAGCTCTGCTGATCTATTTCATTTGGACGCCCGTATGCATAAAAAATGAGGATAACTGTGCTGCAGCTATCCTCGTTTTTATCTTTCAGATAATCTTCTATTGTTTTGTCTCTGTCCAGGCTCCGGTCTTATCTACATAATAATTTCCTATCCAGGTATTCACTCTCATCGCTCCGCCTATATCCAAATAGTACCACTTGCCATCTGTCGACTTAATCCAGCGGTTTTCCATCATAACACCATTTTTATCCATATAGTACCAAGTTACATTGTCAAATACCCATCCCGTCATCATATTTCCGTTTTCTTTATCCAAATAATACCACTTGCCTTTATCAAACTTCCATCCAGTTGCCATTGCCCCGTTCTCTTTTAAATAATACCAGAGACCATCAATATAAAACCATCCGTCTTTCTGCAGAGCACCTTCTGAATCAAAATAATACCACTGATCCTTATACTTTGCCCATCCAGTTTCCATTGCCCCATTTCCGCCAAATAAATACATCACCTCATCCAGTTCCATAAACTGATTGCTGACCATATAACCATATTCATCTAAATAATACCACTTACCACGGGTCTTCTGCCATCCTCCTACCTTATACGTATCATCCTCATAGCGAAAACGCCAGGAATTTCCTTCTTTTACCCAATCTCCATCTACCGTTGCACTGTTTACAGAAATCGTAGCTGACTTACGATATGTCTTTGTCCGCTCTGCATACGTATCTGTATAACTATAAGTAATAACAATATTGTTCATCCCGTCTTCAATTACATTCGAAGACATCGTCCAAGGATCTCTTTCAGAAAGTTCTTCCTCAATCGTAGATGTCCGTCCCGTCTTATAACTGGTTTTAAACTGTGCCGTTACCACCACATCTCTCCGATCCACAGTAGCCCCAATCGAAAGCGGTTCTCCTTCATACCGTGCTGAAATCGACAGCAATTCCCTTTTTTCAATCAACTTTCCGTCTTCTGGTGTCTTAATTGTAAAAGTCAAGGTCTTTGTCGTCCCGTTAAACCGATACCGAATCGTTACCTGCTGCCGCTCTGACTGCATATATCTTGGCGATACCGTATACTCATCTGGATCTAATTCCACCTCATACACATCATAAGTATCTGTATCCAAAATCAACGCCGTTATCCGAAAGTATTCCGGCTCAATTCTTGCCCCAATATTAAACTCTGTAACAAGTTCGGCATCCCCGTCATCCCTTCCGATAAATTCTCCCTCTATATCAATCAATCGTTCTCTTGCCTGACAAATTTCCACATTCCATGCCACAATCCCAAACATACACAACATGGTCAGACAGAATGTCAAAAAACCGCCCAATATTCTCTGTCGCTTCATATTCCACTCTCCTATCTTAATATTTTATCCTATCCCCCATACTTTACCGCACAATCTCCTTTTCATGTTATCGGCAATTTTTTCCTCAATCTTAACCCATCTCTTGACTATTCTCCCATTTTTGTATATAATGTTCAAAGAATTCAAAAAATCAAATTTTATGAACAAAACAGAGGAGGTTCCTAATGAACACATTACCACTTTTACTATACCATGTACAGTCCAATCCTGTTATCACCCAGCGTCTCCTAGCAGAAAAACTGTCTGTCTCACTGGGCAACGTCAACAAATGCATAAAAGCTGCTGCAGAAGCCGGCTACCTTATCCAAAAGGCATCCCAATACCATCTAACCGAAAAAGGAAGCCAAAAACTAGAAGAATTCCGTGTAAGCAACGCCATTATTATTGCAGCCGGTTTTGGCTCTCGTTTTGTTCCGCTTACCTTTGAAACCCCAAAAGGACTGCTAGAAGTATTTGGAGAACGAATGATTGAACGTCAAATCAAACAGCTTCATCAAGCCGGCATCTACAATATCACCATTATGGTAGGCTACCTAAAAGAAAAATTTGACTATCTAATCGACAAATACAATGTAAAACTAATTTACAACCCAGAATATTCCACCAAAAACACACTTGCCACACTATATCACTGCCGCCATCTATTAGACAACACCTACCTTTTAGCTTCCGACCACTGGATAAAAGACAACCTCTTCCACGCCTACGAGCCAAACTCCTGGTACAGCAGTGTCTACATGAACGGCAACACCTCCGAATGGTGTCTTACCGAAGACAAAAAAGGACGCATTACTGATATTCAGATCGGAGGCAGCAATTCCTATGTTATGTACGGTCCCGCCTATTTCGACCGCACCTTTTCCAGTAAATTCATCTCCCTACTGGAAGAATACTATCACCGTCCCGGCACAGAAAACTTTTATTGGGAACATATCCTAATTTCAAACCTAAACCAGTTGCCTATGTACCTCTACAAACAACCAGAAAACACGGTATACGAATTTGAAAACCTAGAAGAACTCCGACAATTCGATACTAAATACCAAAATCACTCCGAAAATGAAGCCCTCGAACATATCGCCTCCATTTTCCAAATCCCTGAAAGCCAGATTACAGGAATCCGCTGCCTAAAATCCGGCATGACAAACAAATCCTTTCTATTTACAGTAGACCAAAAAGACTATATCTTCCGTATCCCTGGTCCAGGCACAGAAGACTTAATCAACCGCCAACAAGAAAGAACCGTCTACGAAGCAATAAAAGACCTAAACCTGTCCGATCCCATTATCCACTTTGACGGAAAAACCGGATATAAAATCTCCTACTACTACCAAAACTCAAGAACCTGCGACCCAACCAATCCATCCGAAGTAAAATCATGTATGGAAGTTTTATCAAAATTTCACCAATCCGGCATCCGAGTAAACCATACCTTTGACCTAGAAGAACGAATCACCTTCTATGAAACACTCTGCCGCCGGCACAATGCCATCCAATTCGAAGACTACAGCAAAGTCCGCTCAAATATGCAGAAACTATTAGAACAATTAACCCTCCTAAACCCCCCAAAAGTTCTGGCACATGTAGACAGCGTATTTGCAAACTTCCTAATTCTTCCAGAAAACCAAATTCGTCTAATTGACTGGGAATATGCAGGAATGGCAGATAATCTAATCGATCCCGCTATGTTTTCTATCTATGCCTATTACGAAGAACCACAAGCCGATCAACTACTGGAATTCTATCTAAACCGCCCTCCCGTTCCAGAAGAATCCTTCCGCTACTACTCCTACATGGCACTTTCAGGCTTTCTATGGGCACTTTGGGCTGAATATAAAATTTCATTAGGAGAAGAATTTGGAGACTACACACTAAAAATGTATCGCTATGCCAAAACCTACTATAAAAAAGCCTCCAAATTTCTAATCGTTATCCCATAAGAACCATATTTCAAAAAACCAACTACCTATCCTATCTAAAACAAGAAAAACAAACACAAAATGCAGCAAATCCAAAAAAATTCCTCCCGCCACATCCCTCCAACTCTACCGGCAGGAAAAAACAGCCAGAGTTTGAAAGCGGTATCTTGCCGCTGTGACTTCGGAGAAAAGTTAGAAAGTCTTCGGCTTCTGTCAGCTACTTAGGATTTTTTGCCATTCTCGAATGGCAAAAAAAGGGGTGTGTTTAGCCCGCTGCACGGGCGAATTGCACCCCGGTCCGTCCGGTCGGATACACGTAAATCCAGAAGCCCTAGACTTTCTTACTTTTCGGAGAGCGGAACAGCGGCAAGATACCGCTTCCAAACTCTAGCGTCCTCTCCTCTCCACTTTCAAACTCTAGCGTCCCCTCCTCTCCACTTTCAAACTCTAGCGTCCCCTCCTCTCCACTTTCAAACTCTAACGTCCCCCTCTCCCCAAACCCCCTACTGTATCCAATGTCCATCCTCAGCAAACCGATAAGAAACCCCTTCAATCTCCCGAGTAGTTCCGGCTATCATCTTTCCATCAGCATCCAGATAATACCAATCCAATGCCACCTTCACCCAGCCAGTCTGCATAATCCCGTTCTCATCCATATAATACCAATACCCAGCATCCTGTACCCATCCGCTCTGCCGCACTCCATCTGCCGAAAGATACTGCCGCTGTCCTTCCGTATTCTGTACCCAGCCAGTCTGCATCACTCCGTCTGCATCCAGCAAATACCAACTCTCATCCAACCGTATCCACCCAGTCTGCCGCACTCCATCTGTCCCCAGATAATACCGCTTCCCGTCAGCCTGCAGCCATCCAATCTGCATCTCCCCATTCAGATCAAAATAATACATCTGCTCTCCCAACGCAGTCCATCCGCTTTTCATCCGCCCGTCTGCATCCAGATAATACCGCTTTTCTCCCAGCGTAATCCATCCGCTCTGCCGCCGTCCGCTTTCATTAAAGTAATACCTTCCATCCGAAAGATTTACCCATCCCGTTTTCATTGCTCCGCTTTCATCAAAATAATAATAATCCTGTGCAATTTTCACAAATCCGGTCTGCATCACTCCATCCAAAGAAAGATAATACCACTTCTCCTTTAACTGCAGCCATCCGACATGCCGGACTCCCTTTTCATTAAAGTAATACCAGTTCTCTCCGACCTGATACCACCCCGTTACCATCTGTCCGTCTCCAAGGAAATAATAATTCTTTCCAAGCTCACTAAACCAGCCGGTTGTCACTTCACCATCATTCTTCATAAAATACCATTTTTCGTCAATCTCTCTCCACCCAGTAGAAAGATAACCATTCTCATCAAAATAGTACCGCTTTTCTCCAATGTTGGTAAATCCAACTGCCATCGCACCATTTTCTTTAAAATAATACCGATGCCCAGAAAGTGTCTGATAACCAGTCTGCATCCGTCCCTGTGTATCCAAATAGTATTTTTCCCCATCCACAGAAAGGAATCCCGTCTGCATGATTCCGCTTTCATTAAAATAATACCAATCCTCTTTTAACAAAACCCAGCCGGTCTGCATTGCCCCACGTTCATCCAGATAATAACGCTGATTATTATAATTTAACCAGCCCCTCTGCATTGCTCCATCTGCAGTAAAATAATAATACCGATCCCCGACAATCTGCCATCCAACCTGCATTACACCATCTGCATCCAGATAATAAGTCACATCATCTATCGTTGTAAATCCAACCGCCATAGAGCCGTCTTCCTGAAGATAATACCAATTCTTACCATCTAAAAACCAGCCGGTCTGCATACTGCCGTCAATTGCAAAATAGTAATATTTTCCCTGAATCTGCTTCCAACCAGTCTGCATAATTCCGTCTTCGCCAAGATAATACCGCTTCCCATCCACCGTTGTCCAGCCGGTCTGCATTGCACCGCTTTGATTTAGATAATAATACTGATTATTATAAAGCAGCCATCCCTTTTGCATTGCACCCTTATAGTTTAAGAAATAATAGGTATTTCCGTCTAAAAGCCAACCCGTCTGCTTTCGATAGTCCCGAAAATAAAACCAATTTCCAGCCCTCATCACCCATCCATTCGCCGGAATCAGCGAAGAAAAATTGGTATAGAGATAGTTTAAATCCACTCTTCCCGAAATTCCATTAATCGTAGCCGAACTGGTAGCCTGCCATACATCTCTTGTATCAATCGCACAGTAATGATAATATTGTGCCACCCACTTTCGAATCCCGGAAAGCATAGACATATCAAAAGAATTGCGGTACCAATTTGTACTGGAATATAAAATCGGCTGATAGCCATACTCTTCAATCCTATCACAAAATGCTTTTACCACTGCTGAAAGCTGCTGCGGACTTAATGTTTTATGTACACTGTCTTCCACATCAATTGCAATCGGGAAGCCAATCTGATAATCCTTGATATTCGCCAGTGCAAAGTCTGCCTCTGCTACTGCCTCTTCCGGTGTAGTGGCATAAGAATAGACATACATACCGCATCTAATTCCTGCTGCATTTGCTGCACGCATATTGGTATCATAATAGGCATCTACTCCATACTTTACGCTGCCCACTCGGATAAACGCAAATGAAACATCATCGGCGGCTACCTGATTCCAATTGATCTGTCCCTGATAACGAGACACATCGATTCCACGGGCAATCACTCCCTCCATTCGCTCACCGATATCATTGACATAAGAATCATTGACCTTTTTCCACCCGGTCTCCACCTCATTTGTGGTTCGAAAATAATAAGAAGAGCCGTTAATGGTCTGCCATCCTGGTGTCTCTACCGTCAATGCCCCATTGGGATCAAAATGATATTTCATTCCGTCAGGAAGCACCGTATCTCCGACCTGCATTACGCCAGCTTCATTAAAATAAAAGATATGCTTATCCAGAATCAGAACTCCGGTCTGCATCACTCCGCTTCCATTAAAATAATAATATTCTTCATTAATCTGAGTTAATCCCTTACACAGATTGCCCTCTGCATCATAGTAATATGTATTGCCGTTTGCAGTTACCCATCCGCTTTCTGCTTTTGCCGGAATCGCCGTTGTCATCACAATTGCACCAGACAATACCAGTGTTGATAATAGTTGCTTTTTCATCCACCTTCTCCTATCGTATTTTATTTTTTTATCCTCATAACTCTGGTCAAAGGAAATTCGAAATCCGCTCCGCTACTTCCTCATCATCCTATGCTGCTATCGCCGCTTGTCAGATAGGGCTTTTCTCCCCACCTGACACAAGGAAGTTCCCCCACCGCTTTTGCCTTCACGACTTAGAAACGAGAAGCTTCCTTGATAGGTTAAAAATCCCTTCTTCTCTTTTGTTTTGAACCATTTTTATTATACTCCATAATTCTCCATCTGAGTGACGGAAATTACTGGATTTTGCTTACAATTTTCTTACATCATGCAAAAAAGACGCCTGCTTCTAAAATTAGAAACAGCCGTCTGTTGTATCTTTTGGCGGTGCATTGGTACAGGCACTTTCCAAAAAGCTTTCCACAAAACTTTCTCTTTGGTCACTGCCCCATCCCCACCATTCGTCAATCGTCACTGGAGCTTTCAACATTTCTCGTGTACATTTTCTGCACTCACATTCAGTTCTTCGGGAGGTAATCGCTGTAAATCCACAAATCGGACAAATAAATATTTTCATCATAGAGCAACATCTCCTTTTCTGTCCTCTATCTTACCTTCCTTGTCCCGTTTTGTAAATTAAATTCGTTAGACATATTTCAACATAATCAGCAAATACCTGCCCTCTTCTTCTACTATTTTACTACAAATTTTGACACATCTTCTATATAGTGAAGTGTCGGATTTCCTCTGATTTACAGGATATGGATAATATTCCTGCTTCTTTGCTTATTTTGTCAAAATTTTTCCTGTTTTGTCAAATCTTTTTTTAGCTCTTTTAAAAAACTATATACAATTAAAATCATAATCAATCCCAACGGAAATGCCGCGATAATGGAAACGGTCTGCAGCATAGACAATGTACTTTCTGAAAATAACAGTGCTATTGGCAATAGCAAAAATACAAATGCCCAAAAAATACGCAGCCCCTTTCTAGGCTCTTCTATCTTTTCTGCCTTTTTCTCCGAATATCCCGCTACTACCAGAGTAATTGCATCAAATGTACTGGCATAAAAGGCAATCATAGCAAAGATCAATATAATTAAGGCAGCTTCTGTTATTGGAAGCTGATCAAAGACCTGTAAAATCACGGCAGACGGCTCCGCACCAGCAGCAAGACTTCCTGCCACATCAATGATTCCATGCGTCTGCTGATAGAGACCATATCCTCCAAAAATTAAAAATGACGTATACGTACCAGAAAGTCCGCAGGACAATCCACCTAAAATAGTCTGCTTTATCGTTCTGCCCTCTGATATTCTAGCAATAAAGAATGGTGTAGCAACAAACCAAGCAATCCAATAAGCCCAATAAAAGACCGTCCATGTCTGGGGAAATCCATTTCCTCCATCCCCAGAAAGGCGAAGCGGATCCATCCAAGTAGCCATATGCACAAAATTTTGTATTACGGTTCCAATCGCCGTTACTCCAGTCTCAATCAGATATACTTTCGGACCACAGAAAAAGAAAATCCCTGCCAAAATAAAAAATAAAATCACACAAGCACTTGCTAAGTGTGCAATTGCCTTCATTCCCCATAAAACAGCAGCCATAAAAACAACACCAATCACTAATAAAATTAAGATGGATAAAAACTTTGTCTCCTTAATAGAAAAAACCTTTGCCGCTGCTCCTGCTAAAAGCGGGGTAGCCAAAGAAAAAGTTGTTGCCGTTCCTGCAAGCAGACCAACTACTGCAAAAATATCGATAAAGCGTCCCTGCCACTGATTCGTTCGTTTTCCCAATATCGGACGGCACGCCTCTGACAATGTTTGACGATTCCTTTTTTTTACATAAATCATATAGGCATAGGCAACAGCCGGAAGAATATAAAATGCCCATGGAATCGGTCCCCAATGAAATAAAGGATAAGCGGAAGCCATATCCTGTTTCTCTGCCAATGTCATCTGCTCCATTCCAAATGGTGTCGCCTCATAGTAATATGCCCACTCTACCAGAGACCAATATAAAATATCGGCTGCCATAGTAGAGGTAAAGATCATTGATCCCCACCGAAAATTTCCATAGCGGGGTTTTTCTATTGCCCCAAGCTTTATCTGTCCATATTTGGAAAACGCTAACCAAATCGCTGTAATTAAAATCCCCAGTCCCAGCAGTATATAAAAAAATCCAAACTCATTGACAAAAAAATGATTCAAAAATGTAATAACCCGCTGTGCCTGCTCTGGTATCATTAACAATGCCCCTGAAATCAATAAAATCATTCCAAGCGGTACTAAAGTAATTCCCCAATCGATTGCTTCCCATTTTTTTCTATTCATAATTTCAAACTCCTCTTTTCCCATGTGTCATTGCCCATGTATTTTCTAATTTTCTTTGTTCATTTTTTTTATATTTTTAAAATCATTG
This sequence comes from uncultured Lachnospiraceae bacterium, assembly GCA_910585255.1. GTDB lineage: Bacteria > Bacillota > Clostridia > Lachnospirales > Lachnospiraceae > MGBC114844. The sequence continues at coordinate 6,487 of CAJUEI010000029.1, read as the reverse complement.
AACATATAATACCGTCTTTTTTGTTCATTGTCAATAGTTTTTTCCATTTTTTGAACATTTCTGGAAAATTTCTAGAAAACAGCAATAAAATAACAGCAATAAAATGGTATTTCCTATTCCGCTCCATTTTATTGCTGTTGTGCTCTTACTATTTATAGTATTTATAATACTTAAAAAATCTATCTCTCTTCTACTAAATAGCCCTTTGAATTTACCACATAGGTTCTTTTTACTGTACTAGGCTGTGACAGAGAGTAACGGCTGCCGTTATAATATACCGTAGTATCCTCTTCTAACGGAGAACCATCCGTATCAATCGGATAACTTCTTCCGCTTCTCTTTATAATCTCCAGATCATCCGTGCTCTTAGATTTTACCATCGCACCGTTCGATCCGAAATAATAAGATTCGTCATTAATTTCTTTCCAAGTAGAAGTCTCCATTACACCGCTGTTATTTAGATAGAAGCCGTCTCCGCCGATTTCTTTATAACCAGTTGCCATCTGTCCTAATGCATAACCTTCAAATGTACTGGTCCCTACATCATCCCGATTTGCCAGATAATACCACTTTCCTCCAGTATTCAGCCAGCCAAAATGCATTGAACCAGAATTGTCATAATACTGATAATATTTTCCAGAGCTGCTGCTTCCTAACGGACTGTTGGTTACGTTTGCATTTTCTTTTACATTTACCCAACCAGTCTGCATCTTCCCGGAAGAAGGATCCATGTAATAGTAATAGTTTGCATCTCCAGAGTCATAATCACACCATCTGCCCTGGGAATCCGTAGCCATCTGTCCTGTTACCATCTTGCCTTCTTCATCAAAATAATACCACTCATTATTTAGATTCAGCCAAGCGTCTACCCACTTCATTCCTATACTAGAACCAGCAGTTCCATAATAATATGTCCCTTCTCGATTTGTAGAAGAACCGCCTGGACGATTGGAAGAAGAATTGCTGTTGTTAATTTCCGATGCTTTTACAAAACCGGTTCGCATCACTCCTTCATTTTCCTTGCCAAAGTAATAAGGATGTCCTTCTATCTCTACCTCTCCATAAATCATCTGTCCATACTCAAATTCTGCTGTCTCGGATTCCACTTCATCATCTGCCAGATAGTACCACTTATCTCCTAACTGAAGCCAGCCCTGCATCATCGCACCTTCGGAATATCCCTTTGTTCCGGCAGGAGCAAAATAATACCAATTCGTTCCAGAAGAAGAACTCCCTGACATTGGTCCCGCATACTGAGAGCCTCTGTCATCATAGGCAGCAATCTTTCTCCATCCGGTTGCCATTGCCCCGCTTGCATCAAAATAATAGTCCACTCCGTTTAAATTCTGCCATCCAGTCAGCATCAGTCCATCTGAACCCATATAATACCAAAGATCGTTACTCTTTACCCACTGATTGCGATAGCGAACACCATTTGCATAATAATACCAAACGGTATCCTTTCCGTTGACTTCCGACACCCAGCCATTCCGAACGGCTGTAGATGTATTGGTTGTAGGAACTGTAACTGAAGAACTGCCTGGTGCATTTGTCGGTGCCGCAAAACCTGTCGTTGCCATTCCCATCATAAGCAGTGCTGCTGCCGGCATCGCAGCGAACATCTTTATCTTTCTTTTCATGTTAATACTTCCTTTCCATCTCAACTGAAACCTTCTTAATCCGCCTTAACAAATTCGATTCTCTGATCGGTATCCCTTAAACTTCTTTTTCTATAAAGGCACTCCATATTTTACCACTGATCTCTATTGAAAACAAGTCCCTATCAATTTACCGTATATGTCCCGGCACTTCCCTTGCCGTACACATTCATCGTATATGTAGAATATTCACCTGATGCTACAGGTTTTGTCACCGTCCAGTATCCATCTACGTAATAAATCGTGCGTGATGTTACCAATCTTCCGCTTGCATTAAATGCATAAACAACGGAATCAATCGTAGCTACATAAAGATCATAAGAAGATCTTCCCGTCAGTACTTTTCCGTCTGTCCCCACATAATAGGTATAATTATCTACCTTTACCCAGGAGTCCTTTTTCATAATTCCATTTGCACTGAAATAATATTTATCCCCATCTAGCGTAAGCATTTTGCCCTGCTGCAGTCTACCGTCTATCTCATCAAAATAGTAGGTATTTCCTTGAATCGTAACCAATCCAGTCAGCATCTGTCCTTCCACATAGTCAAGCATCTGACTGTCTGCAAAATAGTACCAATCTCCGTCAATTTTCTGCCAGCCGGTCTGCATCTGACCGTCTTCATCAAAATAATACCAGTAAAACGGAGTAGTTGGTGTAATATCTTCTTCTCCCGGCGGATAAAGCTGCTGCCAGCCCGTTACCATAATTCCGCTTTCATTAAAATAACAGCCTTCTGCATAGCCGGTTCCCCATCCTATCTCCATTGCACCTTCTTCATTGACATAGAGCCACCAGCCTGTTTCGGGATCATTGATCCAGCTTAACACTTTCATTTTATCATTTTGATAATAGTGCCATACCGCTTCTCCATCTTCCCACTCCCGCACCCATCCATTGTTATCTGCATAACTTACGATGGAAGCAGCTGACAGCGTAACTATTGCCGCTATCATTGCAATTATACTTTTTGTCCTACGTTTCAATTCCAATCACCACCTAACCACTCTTATTAGACACTCTTTCAGTATAACTGAATTGTAACATTCCGCCCCTAACGAATCAATATCATTTCATTTTCGAAATTCTTACATTTTTCCTACAAAAAATCCGCTGTCCGAAAGATCCCCATGTGTAGCGGTCTGTTTCTCCTTTGGAGGAGGGGTCATATAATCTCCATATACCACGGTCAACACGGTATCCCAGTCCTTCGGCACCATCATCTGATGCCCTTCAAACTCCAATTCTGCCCTCTCCTGTGCCTGCTTTGGCACTGTCATATGCACAAAATCCGGCTGATAATTACTCCAGTAAAGCTGCGTTCTCTTCCCGTTCTCCTGTGCCCTTGCCGCTGCCTTTTCCCAGCGGTAAATCCTCTTCATAGAAAAGCACTTTCCCAATGCTGCAAGAACCGCCACCTGAAGCCGGCTAATTCCCTGATATTTCTTTAAATCCAGCCGATACCGATGTGCCATAGCCATCCCATAGATGATCTTCATCCGAAGAATCTGCATCTTCTGTGCCAACTTTCCCTCGGCAATTTCATCCAGCACAAACAGATCCACACAGAGATGATTCAGCTCCTCCCCATAAAAAGCAGTCTCCGCATTTGTCCTGCACTTTCGGCTGTTCTCATAGACAATTTTAGGAGTAAAATCATAAAATACCTCTCCCCCGCAGGCACGATCCGGAAACCAGATATGAAGCCCTTTCTTTAACTCCTTTGGTGCAACCTTCAGAAACTTTTCATAATCTTTCCGCAAAAAAGCCAGATCCACATCGTCATCCCATGGAATAAACCCCTGATGGCGCACTGCACCAATCAGGGTTCCCGCATCCAGCCGATAGTCTATTTGATGTTTTCTGCAAATCCGATCCACTTCCAATAAAATCTCCAAATTTGCCCGATGAATTTTCTCTATCATCCCTCGTTCCTCACCTTTGACATGCCGTCTGAATTGCCTTTGCCATATAGTCAATCATCTCATCTGTCATTCCCGGATATACTCCTACCCAAAAACTGTGATTCATAATCCGATCGGTCTCCTCTAATGTCCCTACTATCCGATAGCCGCTTCCTGCCTGCCGCATCTCATCAAAGCAGGGATGCTTGGTCAAATTTCCAGCAAACAACATCCGTGTCTGTATTCCCTTCGATTCTAACTCCTGCACAATCCGATTGCGATCCCCTTCTTCTTTACAAGTAATTAAAAATCCAAACCAGCTCGGTTTAGAATTCGGACATGCCTCCGGCAAAATCAGCCGATCCGTGCAGTCCAAAAGAGCCGCCTTTAAACGCTCAAAATTATGCCGGCGTTTTTCTACAAATTGAGGAAATTTCTTTAACTGAGCACAGCCAATCGCCGCCTGCATATCGGTTGCCTTTAAATTATAACCAAAATGAGAATAGACATATTTATGATCATATCCTAACGGCAGCTCCCCATACTGTTTATCAAAACGATGTCCGCAGGAATTATCCCTCCCAGAAGGACAGACACAATCCCTCCCCCAGTCACGGAAAGAACGAATCAATTTATGCAGCAGCGGATGGCGGGTATAAACTGCTCCTCCTTCCCCCATTGTCATATGATGAGGAGGATAGAAACTAGAAGTTCCAATATCCCCGATTGTTCCTGTTAATTTCGTCTCCCCATTTATCGTATATTCCGACCCCAAGGCATCACAATTATCCTCTACCAGCCAAAGTTGATAGCGATCGCAAAATTCCTTGACTGCAGCCAGATCAAACGGATTTCCAAGTGTATGTGCCATCATAACTGCCTTTGTCTTTTCTGAACGTGCCGCCTCTAACTGCCGAATATCCAAATTTGCCTGCGGAACCGTCACATCCACAAATACAGGAACGGCTCCATACTGAATCATCGGTGCTACAGTAGTAGGAAATCCTGCTGCCACAGTAATCACTTCATCTCCCCGCCGAATCCGTCTCTCTCCAAGCTCAGAAGAAGTCAAAGCCATAAAAGCAGTCAGATTAGCAGAAGAACCCGAATTAACTAAGGAACAATAAGGAACTCCCAAATATTTTGCAAACTCCCGTTCAAATTCTTCGGTATATCTGCCGGAAGTCAGCCAAAATTCCAATGCACTGTCCACCAGATTCCTCATCTCTTCCTTATCATAAACCCGAGAGGCATAGGCTATCCGATCCCCTTCCTGAAATTCCTTCTTCTTTCCATGAAACCGATCACAATAAGCCTCTGTCATTTTCAAAATCTCTTCTCTTGCCTGTTGTTCTGTCATCTGCTCAAACATCATTTCTCTCCTTTTTTATAAATGTTTCTATCTGCTGTTCCATACAAGCCTCTGTTTCACCGCCTGCCGCATACTCCTTAGACCATTCTACCACTTTCTGCAAGGCCTCTTCTGCTCCCCAAACTGGTTTCCAGCCAAACACTCTTTTTATCCTAGAACAATCCAACTTTAAAAAATTTGCCTCATGAGGTCCGTTCTCCTGCTGACTAATCCACTGAACCCCGTCTCCCCAAATCCGGCAAAACCAATCTACAAGCTGTCCGGTTGTTACACAGTCTTTCTCGTCCGGTCCTACATTATAGTATCCTGCACAGTCTCTATTTTTATACTGCTGTTCCGCAATCATAAGATAAGCCCCCAGCGGCTCCAATACATGCTGATAAGGACGGGTAGAATTTGGATTACGTACCAGTATCGTCTCTCCCTTTATTGCAGCTTTTACACAATCAGGAATAATCCGATCCTTTGCAAAATCTCCTCCGCCAATTACATTTCCAGCACGGGCTGTCGATATTGCTACACTCCCATCTGCAAAAAAAGAACTTTTATAACTATGTGTCACCAATTCCGAACAAGATTTACTATTGGAATAAGGATCATAACCGTCTAACGGTTCCTCCTCCCGATACCCCCATTCCCACTCTCTATTATAATAAACCTTATCTGTTGTCACATTTAAAAACGATTTTACTGTATTGCTCTGACGAATACATTCTAATAAATATACCGTCCCCATTACATTTGTTTCATAGGTATAAACTGGATCTTTATAAGATTCCCTAACAATCGGCTGTGCTGCCAAATGAAACACTATTTCCGGCTGTGCTTTCTGAAATGCCTGAAAAAACTTCTCCTTCTCTCGAATATCTCCTATAATAGAAGTAATCTGATCCGATAGATTTGTCATTTCATACAGATTCGGTGCGGTAGGAGGAGCGAGCGAATAACCTGTTACTTTTGCCCCAGCCATTACAAGCATTTTTGTCAGCCAAGTTCCTTTAAATCCGGTATGACCCGTTAGAAATACGGATTTCCCTTTATAAAAATTCCTATCAAACATAATGGAGTCTCCTTTCTTTATATAACAATCTCCTATATATGAATCAGTTGGAGGAGGGAGATGGATGCTGAAGTTTTGTTGTGTGCCGGACGCCAGAGTGGAGAAGCCATCTGTCAACGCTGTTCCGCTCTACAGAAAGTAAGAAGTTCTAAGACTTCTGAATCTCAGCTTACCCAACCGGACGGACCGGCACGCAATTCGCCTCTGCAGGAGGCTAAACACGTGCCTTTTTTTGCCATTGGCAATGGCAAAAAATCCTATATAATCGACAGAAGTCTAAGAGCTTCTAACTTTCCTCCGAAGTCACAGCGTTGACAGATGGCTTCCCCACTCTAGCTGTCTTTTCCATAAGATACTTATTTTTGCTTCTGAATATATCGATTCCCCATCCAATTTTTCTGCTTTTTATAAAACTCTACCAGTTTTTAATTTTCTTATAAATTTAACCTCATCAAGGAAGTCCCCCGCTTCTAAGCCGCCAAGGCGAAAGCGG
>CAJUEI010000028.1 GCA_910585255.1 uncultured Lachnospiraceae bacterium | reverse complement strand
TGCACGGGCGAATTGCACCCCGGTCCGTCCGGTCGGGTGTGCTTGAATTCAAAAGTTTTAGAACTTCTTGCTTTCTGGAGAGCGGAACATTGCCGCAATACCGCACTCTGGTGTCCTCTTGGGTAGTATTTTTTTATAGATTTTTATTCGTAAAGTCGAAAGGTAAATGTGGTCAGTAGGATTGATTATTTTGTTATTTTATGATAGATTAAATAAAATGGAAATAAAATACAGGAGGCTAGGAAATGAGAAGTGTAAAGGCATTATTGATATTGGTAAATGTTATGATTGTAACAATAGCTGTATCAGTAATTGGGCTGACAGCCAGAGATCGGATGAAAAATCAGATGGAGACTTCACTGGAGAGCTATAAAAATACACTTTATAGTGGGTATGATAATGTGGTGGAATATCAGGTTCAAAATGTGATAAGTCTTTTGCAGGGAATCTATGAGAGACAGCTGTCAGGGGAATGGACGGAAGAAGAGGCAAAAAAAGAGGCAGCAGCTTGTGTAAGATCCCTTCGTTATTTAGAAGATGACAGTGGGTATTTTTGGATTGATGATAAGGATTATAGATTGGTGGTACACCCGATTTTGCCTGAGCAAGAGGGGGATAATCGTTATGAATTAGAGGATCAGAATGGAGTTAAGATTATTCAGTCGATTATGCAGACGATAGAGACGCCGGAGAAAGCAGGATTTAATGAATTTTATTATACGAAGGCGGATGGAGTAACAGTGGCACCAAAGCGTGCGTATTCCATGTTATTTGAGCCTTGGGGGTGGATTGTCAGTACGGGAGTTTATATAGATGATGTCAATCGTGTTTGTATGGAAAGAGAAACGGAATTAGATAAGGAATTGAGATGGCAGCTGCAGATGACCAATCTTTGTATGGCTGCTACGCTGTTAGGTTCTGTGATAGCTTCTATGATATTTGCACAGTTTGTTACAAAACCGCTGAAAAAGATACAAGGTTTGGCGGAACGGCTGGCGAAGTGTGATTTTTCTCAGCCTTTAAATATGAGATCGAAGAATGAGTTTGGACAGACTGCAAAAAAGTTGGATTATGCACAGGATAAGCTGAGAGCTTATATTCGGGATATGTCTTGCCAGCTGCGGAAGATGGCAGACGGAAATTTTGCGGTATCTTCAAATACGGATTATGTGGGAGAGTTTAAAGAGGTACAGGCATCGCTGGACATTATTGTATCTTCTATGAATCAGACTCTTTTGCAGATTAATCAGGCAGCAGAGCAGGTGTCTTTTGGGGCAGAACAGGTTTCGGATGGGTTTCAGCAGCTTGCTTCTGCTACAGTGGAGCAGGCGGCAAGTGTACAGGATGTAGCAGAACGTATGGAAAGTATTTCAGATCAGGCACAGCAAAATTCACAGAGTGCCGAACAGGCAAGAGATTGTGCGGCTCAGACGAAACAATATATTGATATTGGTATGCAGAAAATGGACGAGTTAATTGTTGCGATTCGGGATATTTCGACTGCTTCCGACAGTATTGAAAAGATTATTAAGAACATTGATGATATTGCATTTCAGACAAATTTATTGGCTTTAAATGCAGCGGTGGAGGCGGCACATGCCGGTGAAGCGGGAAAGGGATTTTCGGTTGTAGCAGATGAAGTACGGCGGCTTGCACAGAAGTCCGGTGAGTCGGCAGATACGACACAGGAATTGATTGAAAATTGTCTTCAGGCTGTGCGGAGAGGGAATCAGATTGCAAAGGATACGGCGGAGGCATTGACTGCAATTGTGGAAGAGAATAAGGCAGTACAGGGACTGATGACGGAGATTGCAGCAGATTCGCAGGAACAGGCAGAAGATTCGTCTTATATTAATCAGCAGGTTGTAGCGATTGCTACGGTGACGCAGACCAATGCGGCTACGGTACAAGATAGTGCATTATCTAGTCAGCAGCTTCGGGAACAGGCGGAAAAGATGAAGATGTTAGTAGAACAGTTTCAACTGAGATAATAAGGAAGAATAGAATTGAAGTTTTATTAAAAAACAGGTATTGGACTGCCTGTTTTTTTATATGGAGCAGATAAAAAATAACCGGGATTTTTTTGATAAGTTTGACAAGGGAAAAACCATGTGATACTATTAATAACAGGTAAAAATATGTCGAGTAATAAACGGAGAGTAAGAGATGGAAGCGGGAGAAGAGTCGTGGATAAATACGAATATAATATAAAAGCAGATCAGATTATGAAGTTGATTGACCGGCGGGATTTTAAGACGGCAGCAAAGATTGCAGACGGGATTGACTGGCGAAGAGTCAGAAATATTAATATGTTGACAAATGTGGGCTGTGTGTATCAGGCGGTTGGCAGATATGCGGATGCAAAAGAGATTTTTCAGTTGGCAAGAAATCGGGCACCATTGGGACGTAGATTGGTTTATCAGATGGCAGATGTCTGCATTGATGCCAAAGAATTTGAGGAAGCAGAACGTTATATCCAAGAATTTAGTGAATTGGCACCTAAGGATACTGCCCGTTTTGAACTGCTCTATCAGCTGAGCAGACGGAGAGGGGAGCCGATTGAAAAGCAGATTGCTATTTTAGAAGAATTTAAAAAGCAGGATTTTGATGAGAAATGGTCATTTGAACTGGCAAAATTATATCATAAAGCTGGATATGATCAGAAGTGTATTGCAGCTTGCGATGAGTTGGTTCTTTGGTTTGGAGAAGGGCAGTATGTGGATAAGGCAATGGAGCTGAAGATGCTTCATGCACCGCTTTCTCCAAGTCAGCAGGAGAAGTATATAAGCAGAAAGAAAAAACAGGAAGCAGAAGAGGCACGTGCAGTTTCAAAAACTCCAAAAAATTACTCGGAGGAAACCTATAATACAGAAAGTCTGCAGGCAGCACTGACTAAGAGCATACAAGAAATTATGGAAGCAGAAGAGCGGAAGAAGGCGTCTTATCCATCGGGGAGTTCTTATTTTGAGGAATATCAAAGTGAACAGGAAGAGCGGGAGGCGATGTTTGCTGCTACACGTGATTTGCGGAGAGAACGGGAAAAATTTAAAAATATGATGACACAGCCAATTCCTTCCCTTATTAATAAAGAGAGAAATTTATCGGAGAATCTTTCGATATCTTCGGCAAAGGGAAAAGCAGATTTGGAGGAGCCGCAGAAAGTTTTTGATACATCAAATCATACGTTGGGAGAGACAGGAGAATTGGGACCTGTTTTTGAAATACCAAAAGAAGAATTAGAGATACCGTTTGGGGCATCAGAGGAAGAGGCGGAGAAAAATTCTGGTATGGTTTGGGAAAAGACAGAGGATATTTTTGAAAAGGTAAAAAAGGAGCCTGTTTTTCCAGAGAAAAATAGTTATTCTGATATAGAACAGCCAAAAGAAAAAGTTTTATCAAAAGGCGGAACGGTTGTTTTAGAGGAATCGAGCAATTTAGAACTTCATGAGATATTTCCGATGCAGCAGAAATCGAAAGTGAGCTGGCAGACAGAGCCGGAAGATAGGACAGAGGATTTTGAGGAATTAGAAGAGTTTCAGGAATCGGAGGACCTTGAAGAGTCAGAAGGACTTCAGGAATGGGAGGACTCTGAGGAATCAGAAGAACTTCAGGGATCAGAAGAATTTGAAGAGCTTGAATCGTTCGAAGATTTAAAAGAGGAGACAAGCTTTTCAGAAGAAAATTTTTGGGGAGGAGAGTTTTATTATCAAGTACCTAAAGAAGAAGAGCCGGAGTATATAGAGGTTCCGTTTTCGCTTCGTGAATTGGATGCCAATGAGATTCCGCCGGAGGTTTATTATCGGATAGAGGATTATGATCCACAGCCTTTTTTAGATAAGGCAATTAGGCAGGCAGAGAGCGTGCAGGAGGAAGAAAATGAGAAAAGAGGAATGGCAGAAAAATCCAAAAAAGAAAAGTTAGAGGGAACGGCAGAAGAAGTAGAAGAAAAAAATCCGGTGAATCGGATAGAGGAAGATATGCGTTTCCAGTCGAAAAGTTTAGAGGAATTAGAGGAAGATTTTGAGAGTAGAGGAGAGGCAGAAGAGCAGATCGAATCAGATAATAGAGAAGAGGAACCGGAATATGAAGTATTTCCAGAAGGGGGAACAGAAGAAGAATTTTATCAGTATATTATGACACGCAGTTATGGTGTGGAGAGGATGCCGGAGGATGCTTTTTATCAGAAAGCAGGATATCAGGAGAGGATGCCGGAAGATCCAATACCATCTAAACCGGAAGAGTCAGAAGAGCTCGAATATAGTTATGGTGTAGAGAAGATGCCAGAGGATGCCTATTATGAGGTACCCGGATATGATCCAGAAAGTTTTCTGATTAACAGAACAGAACGTCAGGGATTAGAAGAAGAGATTTTAGGACAGAAGCCGCAGATTACGATCCAGAGTAAAGGAAAAGAGACAAGACAAAAAAGCGGAGTAAAAGGGCAGAATCGCTTGGAGAGAAAATCAGAGAATCTTACGGAAATTTTGCCTGATTTGCCAAAAGAAGAACAGCACAAAAAAGAGGAGTCTCCATTGGAATTGTCACCGGAGTTTAAGAATATATTTGCAAATTATCTTCATCTGCCTGGAGTAGAACAGCAGATTGCAGAGGTTTTATCGGAGACAGAGCGGATCGGTGAAGAGGCGGAAACTTCTATGTTTGGAAATATACTGCTTATGGGAGAAGTAAAATCAGGAAAGACGACATTGGCAGTTGCACTAATAAAGGCGATGAATCGCCTAAATGGACGTAAGGGAAGAAAGGTCGCTAAAATTTCTGGGGATCGCTTGAATAATAAAGGAATTAAGGAGTCTATCAGCCGTTTAGCAGGGGCAGATTTAATTATTGAACATGCCGGAGAAATGCGGATTTCTACTGTTACAGAACTGTTGGAAGCAATGGGGAATTATACAGGAGGAATGATTGTTGTTTTAGAAGATACTAGGACGTCAATCGAGCGGCTGCTTGCTGATGTTTCACAGCTTTCTGTCTATTTTACACATCAGATTGAATTAAAGGAATGTAATATAGCAGAGTGGGCGGAAGCGGCAAAAAGTTATGCATTGGAGAATCACTATGTGGTAGATGATATGGCGATGCTTGCACTGTCGGCTAAGATTGATGCTGTATATGTCGATAAAAAGAATATTATGATGGAAGATGTACAGGATATTATTGACGATGCAATTGAAAAAGCAGAGCGGCGTAATAAAAAATTATTCGGCAGATTGTTTTCGAAGAAAAAGGATTCTGATTCTGTGCTGCTTCGAGAGAGTGATTTTAGTTAGGGTGGTTTGGCAGAACAGAAGAAAGAGAGTTGGAGGAAAAGAAATTGGAAAGTAAAAATGAGACAATGCGGGAAAATGGAATGTTGATTCTTTTAGCGGTATCACCTATTGTAATCGGATTTTTTTATTATGTTATGGTGCAGCTCCCGGTAATTGGGATGGTATGGATGTATGCTGCTCCATTTACGGTGCTGTATTATTGGGGATGGGTGGCTACGGTATTTCGGGTTCGTTTTAAGGGATTTTTTCAGTCTATGCTTTGGATGAACGGGTTAGGAATCGTGACGTTGTTTCTGTATATTTGGCAGTTTGGTCTTTTAAAAGAAGGAGAACAGCTTTCTGTGCTTGCGGTATTGTCTCAGCTTTATACAGTCTCGTTGGGATTTATTACAACTTGGATTGGAATTATTTTAGATGGAAGTGCTTCGATTGAGTCAGAAGTAATGTCGGCTGGGGCTTCTATTCTTACAGAAGTGGTTTCGATTTTATTGATGTTGGCTGCTGCAGCGATTGGATATTTTGTTGGGGAACAGCAGGAGAAGAAAGCAGAGCAGGAAAATGTGACAGAGGAAACATTAGAAGCAGAAGCAGTGTTTTCTGACAGACAGATGGAAGATTATGAGTTAAAAGATGCGGAAGAAGCACAGAAACAAAATATATGATATATTTTACAATTCGGTTTTAGGATGCCGGAGCAGGGAAAGAAGAATTCCCAGCTCCGGCTGTTTTTTTGCTTTATTCTAGGTCATCCTCTTTTAAGATCTGCATTTCTAAATAGTCAAAATCGATACTGTCGATAAAATTGTCCTTGTAAAACCGAACTTTACTGCTGCGTTTAAATTCCGTTATATTGGAGTCGAGCCAGATTGGTTTGCTTAGGTCAAAGTTATAACAGATTTGTTCTATAGCGGCAAATATTTTTTTAGTTCGGGTTAGAGATAAGAGATCGTTTTGAATAACCGTATCACGCAGAAGGCGGCCGTCTTTAAAAATTTTAAACCAGATTTGCATAGGGTTCCTCCATGATATTAGATGTTTTTGTTTTTTATTATAACATAAAAGAAAGAAATCGAGTAGCAGATGGTGAAATGGAAGAAGAAAAAAAGAGGAATGACAGAAATAGTTCTTGACGTTCTTATATAACAAGAATAAAATAGAAATAATAAAAAAATTCTTAAATAATAAGAAAAGAGGAATTATGATTCAATATAAATGTAAATCTTGTAAGATATTCGGCAGAAGCAGCAAATGTGATATTTGCGGGGCAGAGGCGGAGAGTAGTTCTGTTATTTATTGGTGTGAATACTGTAAAATTCCTATTTATGAAGAAGAATGTTCTCTCTGTCACCAGAGAGGACAGCCGCTTACTAAAGATATTCGTCCGGTATTTCCAGAAGAACGCTTATTAGTGGAAATTGTAAGAGGAAAGCCATTTGAGTTTTTAAAGGAATCGGTTTGGAATGGAGCAGGAAATCATTATTTTATCAATGGAAAGCGGATTTCTTTTTCTATTTCCAAGTTAAGAGATTGTAATGCAGATTGGATTCGGGAGGAGTATAACCGACTGGCACAGGAAAATACAGATATATATTTTAAAAATCAAATGGAATTGTGGGTAAAAGCAAATCAAAGACGCTTGGAAGAGATTGAGAAAGAAGCTATTGCTTATATTAGAGAGACCTGCAAAACCTATGACAGGCGGGATTTGCTGGTTTCGTTCAGCGGAGGAAAGGATTCTACGGTTACTTCCGATCTGGTTTTGCGTGCATTTCATACAGCACAGATTGCACATATATTTGGAGATACTACATTGGAGTTTCCTCAGACACTTGATTATCTGGAACGGTTTCGAAGGGAACATCCCAAGTTATTAGTGATGACTGCAGAGAACAAAGAAAAAGATTTTATGGAGTTATGCCGGTTGGTGGGTCCTCCAAGCAGGGTGATGCGGTGGTGCTGTACGGTATTTAAAACCGGGGCAATTACAAGGAAGATAGAGGCGATGTTTCGGGGAAAGACACATATTGTTACTTTTTATGGGATTCGGCGTAGTGAGTCCATTGCCCGAAAGAAGTATAAACGAGAGACAGACAGCCCTAAGATTACAAAACAGACCGTAATTTCTCCCATTATCGATTGGTATGACTTTGATGTTTGGCTGTATTTATTTACCCGAAAGATCGATTTTAATGATGCATATCGCTTGGGATATACCAGAGTAGGATGCTGGTGCTGTCCCAATAATAGTGTCTGGTCAGAATTTTTGTCTCGGGTTTATATGGCGGAACAGTATCAAAAATTTCGGAAATTATTGTTAGAGTTTGCCGTACAGATTGGAAAACCAGATCCGGTTCAGTATGTAGACGGAGGATTTTGGAAGGCGAGACAGGGCGGAAATGGTATGGTCTATGCCCAGAAATCAGTGATTTCTTTTGAGGCTTGTGCAACGGAAGATCATACGTTCCGTTATCAGCTGCAGCGACCGATTTCAGAGGAGTTTTATGAATTGTTTAAGCCTTTTGGAAAGCTGAACTTTTCTTTGGGAAATGCTAGATTGGGAGAAGTTTATGTTTTGGATCAAAGGGGAGAGATTGTATTAAAATTGGCGGGACGAAAGGGAAGTGATCAGTTAAAAGCAACGATTTATAAAAATACCATTGCCGGGGCAAAAAGCTGGAAGGCAGCAGAAGAAAAAATTAAATGTCAAATTACAAAGTATCAGATGTGCATGGGATGTAAGGCGTGTGTCAGTGTATGCCGGCACAGTGCGATCCGTATTAGTGACAGAGAGGGCGAAGGAGTACGGTATCAAATTGAAGATCAAATCTGTGTAAGATGCGGGGAATGTGTAGGACATTTTACTGCTGGGTGTTATATGCGGAAAGTGTTGAGCATTAAGCGATAAAAAATTGGAGAGAGAAATAAATAGAAAGGGGAATGGAATGGAAAAGCAGAAAAAAATTCGGCTGAAAGGACATGAAAGTTTTATGGTGCGGGAGGGATGGCTGCACAAAGGAATTACGGCTGTTGCGGAGAATCCCTATGTCTTTTCGGAGTATATGGGAGCAGATGCATTGGGAGTTGGAAGCAATATGGCAAAAGCGATTCGATACTGGCTGAAGGTATTGGGGCTGACACGGGAAGCTGCAAAAAAGGGAACTTATCTGACAGAGCTGGGAAGTTTAATTTTAGAGTGGGACAGTTATTTTGAAGATATTTTTACGATTTGGCTGCTGCACTTGGAACTGATCTTTCATAGAGAGGATGCAACGGCATGGTATTTGTTTTTTAATAAAGTAGCTGCAGAAGAGTTTTCTAAAGAAGAATTGTTTCGCTTTATGCGGCAGGCAATGAATCTTTACTATGGGGAGGGCAGGTATTCGGAGCGATCTTTAGAGGCAGACAGTACCGTTTTATTAAATATGTATATTCGGCAAAAAGGGATTAAGGATGATCCAGAAGAGAAGTCCGTGTCACCATTTTCTGTATTGGGGCTGCTTCAAGCGGAACAGAAAAAATATCGAAGACAGCAGCCGGATTGGAATCGGCTTTCTCCACTTATTGTTTTGATCAATATCTTATTTTATCAGAGAGACAGAGAAAAAAAGAGAGTGATTTCAGAACAAGGACGGATTGGAATTAGTATGGAGGATCTATTGTATCGGGAAAATGGACCAGGGAAATTGCTGCATTTAAGCCGAACGGCATTTTATCTTTATTTGGATGAACTTTCGGCAGGGGAATATTTAGATATCAATCGGACAGCTGGATTGGATATGGTTTATTTAAAGGCGGAATATTTGGATATTTTACAGATTGCACAAGACTATTACAAGGACAGAGAGAGACAAGGGGGACTATAGAGATGAGATTACAGGAAGGAATTGAGAGAAACGATAAGTTTCAGAATTCGATTAATCTTTCGTTAGATATAAACCATATGGAAAAAGTAGATACTTATATTCCGACACGTTCTTCTTTAGAGGTACTAGACTATTATCTGGACTGTATAATAGGAAAAAAGAAAGTATATTCAACGATATTAATCGGACCTTATGGAAAGGGAAAATCCCATTTATTGTTGGTGCTGCTTACTCTGCTGCGTGGTATAGAGGAGTGTCAGGAGGCAGCAGAGCTATTGTGTGGGCGAGTCCGCATAGGAAAGTCAGAACTTGCAGAAAAGATGGAAACGATTCTTGTAGAAAAGAAACGGTTTCTGCCTGTTTTAGTGACCCATGTACAAGAGGATCTCAATCGGGGATTTCTGCTGGCTTTGCATGAAGCACTTGTACGGGAAGGACTTGAAAATCTGGTGCCCCATACCTATTTTAGTGAGGCAGTTACGGTAATTGAAAGCTGGCAGGAGCATTACCCAGATACCTATCAGAAGTTAGAAGAGCTTTTGGTACAGGAGGGAGAAGAGGGAAAGAAGCTGATACGGCAGCTTTCTCAGTATGATAAAAAGAGTTATGAACGATTTGTCCGACTCTATCCCAAATTGACTTCCGGCGGAGTATTTCAGCCGATGATCAATATGAGTGCATTTGTGATTTATCAGTCTGTAAATGATGTTTTGTGCAGTCAGTATGGGTATACAGGGATGTATTTGATTTTTGACGAATTCAGCAAATATATAGAAAACCACCAGCCGGAGACGATTTCCGGTGATATGAAGATTTTGCAGGAAATGTGCGAACTGGCAAACAGCTCAAAAGAAAGACAGCTTTATCTTACATTTGTAGCACATAAAAGTATAAAGGAGTATGGCACTTCTCTGCCTGCTGCGGTTTTAAATTCTTTTACCGGAGTGGAAGGACGTATGACGGAAGTCTTTTTTCTAACATCAATTAAGAACAATTATGAATTGATTTCTTATGCGATTAAGAAAAAGAAAGGGCTTTATCAGGAATATTGGAAGGATTCAAAAAAGTGTACGGAATTTATAGAAGAATTTTATCAGACAGCAGGATTTTCCGCAGCTTTTTCAAAAGATGAATTTCAGAAAATTATAGTAGAGGGATGCTTTCCTTTAACACCGCTTGCGGCATATTTTTTGCTTTCGATTAGTGAGAAGGTAGCACAGAATGAGAGGACTTTATTTACATTTTTATCAAAAGAAGAACCCTATAGTTTAGTTTGGATTATACAGAATCGAAAGGAAGAAGAGGACTGGCTGATTGGACTGCCAGAAATCTATGACTATTTTTCCTCTCTGTTTCGAAAGGAGACTGCCTATATTGCGGTTCATCAGGAGTGGTTAAAGGCAGACTTTGCTTTAAATCAGACAGAGGATATAACAGAGAGGCGAATTATAAAAACGCTGGCATTGATCCGTATGCTGCATATGCCAGAGGAAGTAAGCGGAAACGACAAAATGATTCGACTGGGTGCGTATTTGCCGCAGGAGGTATATCAGGAGGCAAAAGAGCGTTTGCTGCAAAAGCAGCTGCTTTGTTTTCGGGTAAAAACCGCAGCATATGATTTTAAACAAAATATTGGGGTAGATTTAGAGGAAGAGATTCAGAAGATAGAACAGCTGTATTTTTCCAATCTTTCCATTACAGAAGCACTGCAGAAATATAGTGGAATGGACTATGAGATTCCAAAACAATATAATCAAAACTTTGCAATGACAAGATTTTTTCAATATCAGTTTATGCAGGAAAAGGATTTTTTGGAATTAGAAAAAACAGAGTATTTATTTCAGGATAATTTTGCAGATGGAAAGGTTTTGCTTTTATTATTAGAAGAGGAACGAGAGAGCCATACAGAAGCAATAAAACAAAAATTAGAAGAATTAAAAGACAGCCGAATTGCGGTAATTCAGCCATTGGCGGGATGGGAAAAGACAGAATTGTTTCGCCGGATTGCCGCCATTGAATATTTATTGCAAAAAGAAGAGTTTTTAGAACAGAATCAGGTGATGCAGCAGGAATTATTCCTTTCGCAGGAGGATGCTTTTTATGAATTAAATCAGCTGCTGCAAAAGAAGTATCACTTTGAATTAGGAAACAGTATGTTATATGTCTATAAAAGAAAAGAGAAAGATTCTGTTTATAAGGAACCGATTTGTTATCAGGGAATTACACAGATACAATATAATCGAATATTAAGTCAGATATTAGAAGAGTATTATAATCAGACACCGATTATTAATCAGGAGCTGATTAACCGAAATCATATTTCTGCTCCGATTCGAAGGGCAAGAAATCATATTGTGGAAAAACTGCTGAAACAAGAGGATTTACATATATTTGAAACCGGAACCAGCCCGGAGGCTACAATATTTCGTGCTACTCTATGGCATACGGGGCTGCTTGGAGGAGAGCAGAAGCAGACAACAGCTTTTTTGCAGGTGTTAGATCAGATAGAACGATTTATAAAGAGGGCGGAGCAGAAAAAGTGCAGTTTTTTAGAATTGTATCGAGTACTTCAGGGAGAGGCGGTTGGTATGAGACGAGGGACGATACCGATCTATCTTGCCTATTGTTTGGTACAATTTCAGGGGATGGTTGTGATCTATCGGAAGCAGATAGAAGTTCCTTTTTGTATGGAGACATTGGATCAGATAAATGAAACCCCTTCAGAATATGAACTTTGTACGGAGGAGGGAACCGCAGAGAAGACTGAGTATCAGAGAAATTTGATGGAATTATTTCAAAAGTATGAAACCAAAGGAGGAGGAGACAGGGATTTGAACCGAAGAATTACCGAGGCGATCTCTCGCTGGATTCGTTCTCTTCCTCAATATACACTGCTGTCTAATCAGCCGGCTGAGGGAGTAACAGAGCAGGAATTTCAAAAAATATGCGAGTTTCGAAAGTTATTCCAAAGGCAGGAGATCAACCCTTGGGAAGCTTTATTTTTGAAGTTGCCGCAGATTTGTCAGGCAGAGGAGAATTCTTTTTTGATTGTATTTGAGAAAATTGCTTTTTGGAAGCAGATATTGGACAGACATATCGAACAGGTAAAGAAGAGAGCTGCAGATAGAATAAAGGAGATATTTTACTGCAGAGAAACGGAAGATTTGGCTCAGGGACTAAAGTTTTGGTATGAAAAGCAGAGAGAAAAAGCAGAACAAAATTTATACAGCAGTATAGCAAACTCTTTTTTAAATGATATTTGGGAAATTACAACTCATAATGAACAAGAGTTGGTATCTCGAATTAGTAAAGTCGTATTGGATTTGTTTGTGGAAGACTGGAAGGACGGATCGCTAGAGGAACTGCTTGAAAGATTGGAACAGATTAAGCGGGAAGTGGAAGATAAGTTAGAAGAGAGAAAAAGAGAAGAAGGAAGAAGAGGAAGGATTCTTTTGGAAGATTCGTATGGAACCGTGATTGAGAAATATTATACCCAGCAGATAGAAGAACTTAATACCTATTTTTTTCGAAATAGTCTAATGGATTTAATGGAAGAGGTTGGGGAATCGGTAGAATTAGAGCAGAAGGTAGCCGTATTGGCAGATGTGTTAAAAAATCTAATCGATACAAAAACAGATTGTTTTAGAGGAGTTAGAAGGGATGAATAAAAGGGAAGATGAGATGCGATATATGGATTATGCAGCCACTGCATTTCCCAAACCGGAGTCAGTACTAAGAGAGATGGATAGGGTAAATCGGATGCTTGCGGTTAATACAGGGCGTGGGGCTTATCGGACAGCAAGGGAAGCAGCACAGATTATAGATCAAACAAGAGAGGAACTAGCGAATCTGGTTTGTGCGTCAGATGCTTCTAATGTGATAATTTCTCCATCGGCTAGTATTGCTTTCAATCAGATTTTAAGAGGAATTGACTGGAGGATGGGAGATACCGTCTATCTCTCACCATATGAGCATAATGCAGTAATCCGAACCCTATATGATATTCAAAAAAAGGTGGAAATTCAGATTGTACAGATGCCTTTAAAAGAAAATTTGGAGATCGATCTGGAGGCACTTTCTTATCGGTTTTCCGTTCAGAGACCATGTTGTGTCTGTATTACACATATCAGTAATGTAACAGGATATATTTTGCCGATAGAAGAAATTGCCCGGCTTGCAAAGAGGTATGGAGCATTGGTAGTAGTGGATGCAGCACAGTCAATCGGACTGCTGCCCATTGATATAAAAGAGATGAAAATTGATTTTCTTGTTTTTGCCGGACATAAGAACCTATATGGACCGTTTGGGATAGGAGGCTTTGTTGCAGAATCCGATTATCCGCTTCAGATTGTTTTGACCGGCGGAACTGGAAGTGATTCTAGAAATTTAGAGATGCCGGAAAAGATGCCGGGAAGATATGAGTTTGCCAGTCCCAATATTGGAGCGATTGCCGGGTGCTTGGAGGGGATCAGATGGGTTCGGGCAAATCGGGAAATTTTATGGAAAAAGGAAAAAGAATTGACAGAAAGGCTGTTAGAAGAGTTAGAAAAGATAGACGGTGTAATGTTTTGCCGGATGGATAAGGGAAAACAGATAGGGATAGTATCCTTTTGGATGGAGGAATATCGTTCGGAAGAAGTGGGACTGCTATTGGACGAGGACTATAAAATTGCTGTCCGATGCGGGTATCACTGTGCAGCTTTGATACATCCGTGGCTGGGAGAAGAGAAGTATGGAGGAACGGTGCGGGTCAGTGTCGGATGGAAAAGCAGTATGGAAGATGTGGAAGCATTAGTAAAAGCAGTACAGGATTTGGCAAAGAGATAACAGCGAGTTTCGATAGTGTGCATGATTAGAAGGGAGGAAAGAGATGGAAAAACTGTCAGAAAAGAGACTGCAGCTTTTGATGATGGAGGTGCTGCAGATGGAGCGGAAGAATTTAAGGACAAAAGCAAAAGATGACGGAAAAATGGCGGAGGATATTGCAAAAACAATTATTGCATATGCCAATCAGCGATACTGAAAAGGAGGGTATGATGAAGTTTGAACAATTGATTCTGCATAATTTTATGCGGTATAAAGGGAGAAATGAGCTGGTATTTAGCTGTGATGAGGAGAAAAATGTAACCGTTGTATTAGGGGATAATACTGTGGGGAAGACAACGATAGCACAGGCATTTCGCTTTGGATTGTATGGGGAGATTCAGATTGAGAATGGGAAGGCAAAAGGGGATTACCAGCTTCTTAATAGTGACGTGGTATTGGCAATGGACAGTAATGCAAGAGAGTCTGTTTTTGTAGAAATTATAATTTTGAATGATGAAAAACGGTATCAGATTCATCGGGAGATTGCATATATTCGAAAATATCCCACTAATGTATTAATGGAGAGTTATCGAAAAAAGAGTTTAAGTTTTTCGGAAAAATGCGGTATATCAAAAGATATTCCAGAGGAGGAAATGGAATCTGTGATTCAGGAAATGTTTCCAAAGGATTTATCGGGGTATTTTTTATTTGACGGGGAAAAGTGGAATGTGGGAAATATGGCTGGAATTAAGGAAAATATTAGAGAATCGGTTCATAAATTAACGGGGTTATCTTCGGCTGAAAAGGCGATGCTTCATCTTCAGGGAATGGGGAAAAATTCGGCGATTGAGAAGATGAAAGCTAAAATCAAAGGGGGAGGAGCGATTTATGACAGTATTCGAGCAGATATTGATAAAGATATGGTATTGATGGATACCTATAAGGAAAAATTGGAAACCGATAAACGAAATATTGAGTATTATGAAAATGAAATTCGGGCAATTGAAGAATATTTATTAAATAATGAATCAACAGAGGCTATGCAGAAAAATTATAAGGGATTGGAGCAGCTTTGTGCGGCAAAACAGCGGAATATAGAGAGCGGATATAAAAACCTTTTAAATTATTTTAGTGACAATATTTTTACTTATTGTGCAATGCCTATGATCCGCAGAAGTGTTGCAATTATGAAGGCAGCAGATATGGAGCAGAAGGATATTCCTTATATGAAGCAGGCAACAATAGATTTTTTAATTCAAAAGGGAGAGTGTATCTGTGGGACAAAAATTTCAGATCAGTCAGAGGCTTATCGGCATTTGATGAAACAGAGAAATTTTTTGCCTCCGGCTTCTATCGGGCTGCTTTTAAATGATTTTGAAAAAATTGCTAATCAATGGAAACGGCAGGGGGAAGGTGTGCGGGAGAGAATGGAGGAGCTGGCTTTGGAGATTAGCAAAGATCAGGAGAGTTTGGAGAAGACTTATAATCAGTATGTTGAGCTTGGCAGAAAATTGGATGGAAATTATGATTTTGGTGAAAAGCGTGAAGAACAGAAGCGGTTAGAAACACAGAGGAATAGTTATATTCATTCTCAAGGGATACATGAAGGAAAAATTGAGGATTTAAAGATAAGGATTGAACGCCGGGAAAAGGAGTTGGCTTCTCTTGAATTAAAAAATGCAGAAAATAAAAAGTGGAAACTTCGAGTAGAGATTGGGAAACAGCTTTATCAGAAGATAGCAAGTGACTATAAAAAGAAAGAAAAGGAAGTATTTCAGGAGTTAAACAATAGAATACAAAAAAATTTTTATCAGATGTTTAATGCAAAAGATAAAAAGATTTTATTGGATGAAAAGTATAATATTAAGATGATGTATCAGACAGATCATGGATATATGGAGGAAAAGAATCTTTCAGAGGGAGAGAAAATCGCACGTAATTTTGCTTTTATTACTACGATTATGGAATACAATGCAGAGAAAAAAAGAAAACAACAGGATTCTCAAAATGATGGTATAGAATTAGAACCAGAAACACTGCCGATTGTATTAGATGGACCATTTTCGAAACTTGGGGCAGAAAATATTGAATTGATTGCAAAGGTACTGCCTAAAATTGCAGATCAGGTGATTATTTTTATGTTGGAAAAGGATTGGGAATATACAAAGCTGGATGATTATGTTGGAAGCCGATATCGAATTGAAAAGGAGAGGGAAGCAAAATCAGCATTATTAAAAAAATGCAGAAATTAGAAGGAAGCATTTGTATTGTTAGGGGAGTATGTTGAGTGATAAAGGAGGAACATAGTATAGAATAAAAGGAGGCAAAGAAATGGCAGAACAGAAAATGGAGTATTTTCGTAAGGAATTTCAGTTTACTGGAAAACATGCACGTATGGCAGGGGAACTATGGGTATTGAATGACAGTAAAAATAGTTATTTTAGGCGGTTAATTGATTTATATATTCTTGCACCAATTATTGGATTTCGATTAAATCGAAAGGCAGAGGCAGATAATTCAGATGGAGATACAAAAAGTGTATTTCCTGAGCAGATTTTAAGGGAACGAGATAAGTTGGAATTTATTATGCAGATGATTTTAATGTTGGAGTATACGGATGAAAAGGATTATAAAAGTTGTGTCAATCTTGCCTTTCGAGAGCCAGAAACGATAGAAGAGTTTCAGCGGTATCATAAATTATTTCATGATTATGTGCGTGGAGGAGTGGAGGAGCTATATGAACGGCTGGTGGTTCGCAGATCGGAATTGGATGAAGTCTATAAAGAAGAAAAAAGTGCAAATATAGTTGCTTTGCTGGAGCGATTTGGGGAAATTGAATGATTTAAAAAGTTACAAAATATAACAAAAAACAACAAAAAATTCTTTACAATGGGGAAATTGGATGATATAATTGAAAATATTATATCATACCAAAAGATATTAGGTTACTACGATAATGGTAGAATACCGAAAAGCTCTAATCCCATTCGAAAGAATGGGATTATCTTTTATGCACACAGATGTCCAAAGGAACAATGTCAGCAGAACTGACGGACGTCCGGTGCGGCGAGTAGGGGAAAATAGTTTTTCCTAGAAATAGATTTCAGATATATTTTATATTACGGGAACGACAGATTGGAGGAAAATATGGATTATCGTATAGGATTGGATATTGGGATTGCATCAGTTGGCTGGGCGGTTTTGGAAAACGGGGAAGATGATGAGCCAAAACGAATTGTGGATTTAGGAGTACGTATTTTTGATGTAGCTGAAATTCCTAAGACAGGTGCATCTTTAGCAGAACCTCGCCGAAATGCCCGTACTACACGCAGAAGGCTTAGGAGACGGAGACATCGTTTGGAGCGAATACGATATTTGCTAGAACAGCAGGGAATCATTACAGAGGCAGAGTTAGCCGCATATTATGAAAGCGGGGAATTGCCTAGTGTGTACCAGTTACGGGCAGAGGCATTGGAACGAAAGTTAAGTAGGGAAGAATTGGCTCAGATTTTAATACATATTGCAAAACATCGGGGATTTAAATCGACTAGGAAAGCAGAGACAAAGGAAAAAGAGGGTGGGGAAGTCTTAAGTGCTGTAAAAGCGAATCAGATGCTTATGGAAGAAAAGGGCTATCGGACTATTGGAGAAATGATTTATAAAGATCTCGCATTTCGTGAGAGTGCACCATGGCGTGCAGAGGGGTATCAATTAACGCCTAGAAATAAAGAGGGAAAGTATCTCCACACAATTTTAAGGGATGCTTTAGTAGAAGAAATAAGAAAGATATTCGAGGTACAAAGGAAGCTTGGAAATAAAGAAGTTACAGAAGAATTAGAGAAAAAATATATTGAAATTTTAATTAGTCAGCGTTCTTTCGACAAAGGACCCGGAAATCAGCCGGATGGAACACCGAGTCCATATGCAGGAGATTTGATTGAAAAGATGGTGGGAAAGTGTACTTTTGAGCCAGAGGAAAAACGGGCTTCAAAAGCAGCTTATACTTCCGAGCGGTTTGTTCTTTTGCAGAAAGTGAATCATTTGAAGTTAGTGGATGAAGATGGAAATGTGCGATCATTGACAGCAGAAGAAAGGCAAACTGTAATAGATTTGGCATATAGTAAAAAAGAGGTAAAATATTCAGATATACGGAAAAAATTGTTTTTGCATGAAAAAACTATTTTTGGGGATTTAAATTATGGAAAAGAAAGTATAGATAAAGTGGAAGGAACAAAGTTTATTTCTTTATTATATTCTTATCAGTTTAAAAAGATTATATCAGAATTTCATTGGGAGAAATTAGAAGAAGATGAGATTATTAAGTTAGATCGCATTGCAGAAATTCTGACATTGTATAAAAGTGATGAGAGCAGAGAGATGCGGTTAAGAGAGATTCCAAATATGGGAAAATATATAGATGATCTGTTAGAAATGAACCCAAGTAAATTTCAGCATTTATCAATAAAAGCTATGAAGCGGATTTTGCCTTATCTTGAAGAGGGATTTCTCTATAATGAGGCTTGTGAACATGCAGGTTATGATTTTAAAGGAGATAGAAAGGGAGAAAAATCTGTATTTCTTAAGGGGGAAATGGTAAATCAGGTATTAGAAGAGATTTCCAATCCGGTGGTAAAAAGATCGATTTCTCAAACGATTAAGGTGTTAAATGCAATTATTCGTGAGTATGGAAGTCCTCAGGCGGTTCATATTGAATTGGCAAGAGAGATGGCAAAAAATTTTCAGGAAAGACAAAAAATAGAAAAACAGATAAAAAAGAATCAAGAAAATAATGAGGCAGTTGTAAAACAAATTAGAGAATATGGGGTATCAAATCCAACTGGATTGGATATTATTAAGTTCCGACTTTGGAAGGATCAAAACGAAACCTGTATGTATTCTGGAAATCATATTTCGATTGGGCGTCTGTTTCAACGTGGAGGGTATGATGTGGATCACATTATTCCTTATAGTATTTCTTTTAATGATAGTTATAGTAATAAAGTATTAGTGGAGGCAAAATATAATCGAGAGAAGGGGAATCGTCTGCCTTATGAGTATTTTGGAAAGAATGAATATTGCTGGGAAAAATATGAGATATTAGTAAAAAATACAATTAAAGATTCGAAGAAGAGGCAGAATCTGTTAAAGAAGAAGTTTACAGAGGAGGAACGTCAGGCATTTAAGGAAAGAAATTTAACAGATACAAAATATATTACAAGAGTTGTATATAATTTAATTCGGAATTACCTTTTAATGAAACCTTATAAACATGCTGGGAAGAAAGGGAAAATAAAGCAGGTATATGCAGTAAATGGAGCTATTACAGCATATATGAGGAAACGCTGGGATTTAGGCGAAAAGTCTAGGGCAACAGATAAACATCATGCAAAGGATGCTGTTGTAGTAGCTTGTTGTACGGATGGTATGATACAGAAAATTTCAAAAAATGTGCAGGGACGAGAATTGGCATATGCTGGGAATTTTCAGTTTATAGATATTGAAACAGGAGAAATTAGAGATAGAAATAATTTTACAAGAGAAGAATGGGATGCAGAGTATGGGGTTAAGATTTCTATGCCATGGGATTGGTTTAAAAAAGAAGTAGAGATGCGGATGGCGGATAATCCGATGTATTTTTTTGATGATTTAAGAAAAATGGGTTATCCATATCAGGAAAAAGTGAAACCGATTTTTGTATCTCGTATGCCGAATCATAAGGTAACAGGAGCAGGACATGCTGATACGGTACGAAGTCCTCGTCATTATGAGGCAGAGGGAATTGTATTGTCTAAGACAGATATTAAGCAGTTGAAGTTAGATAAGGATGGTGAGATTCAGGACTATTATGATCGGGATAGTGATCGATTGCTGTATGAGGCATTAAAAAAACAGCTGCAGTTATTTGGAGGAAATGCACAGGAGGCATTTAAGGAAGAGTTTCATAAGCCGAAGAAGGATGGAAGTGATGGACCGATTGTTAGGAAGGTAAAATTGAGTAAAAAGCTGACAATGGGAGTGAAAGTGAATGGTGGAACTGGAATTGCTGAAAATGCAAATGGATCGATGATACGAGTGGATATTTTTCGGGAGAATGGAAAGTACTATTTTGTTCCGATTTATACATCTGATACATTAAAAAAAGAGTTGCCGAATCGAGCCGCTACAGCACATAAGCCTTATAGTGAATGGAAAGTTATGAAGGAAGAGTGTTTTTTATTTAGTTTATATCCTAGAGATTTAATTTATGTGAAAAAGAAGGGAGGAATAAAGCTAAAAAAGAGTATTGTGGATGAAAAACAAAAAGACGAGTGTTGGGCATATTTTGTTAGTGCTGATATAGCAACAGCTAGTATTGCAGGGATTGGTCATGATCGGTCCTTTGAATTTAAGGGATTGGGTATTCAATCATTAGAAATATTTAAGAAATATTCGGTTGATGTTTTAGGGAATAGGTTTGAAGTAAAAAGTGAAAAGCGTTTAAAATTTTATAATTAATTTGGAAAGGGGATGGTGATATGGGATATAAAAATATTATGATATCAAATTCGGTTAAATTGTCTGTTAAGAATCAACAATTACAAATTGGTGGAAAAGAGGATGTGACAATTCCATTAGAAGATATTAATTGTATTTTGATTGAGAATATGACAGTATCATTTTCCTCGTATTTATTGCAGGTATGTTCAGAATATGGGATTGCGGTTTATTTTTGCGATGAAAAACACCTTCCTAATGCAGTATTACTTCCATTAGTAAGACATAGCAGACATTATAAAATGTTAAAGGCACAGATGGATATTAATAAGCCATTTCAAAAACGTTTATGGCAGCAGTTGGTGATACAAAAAATTGAGAATCAAAGTCGTTGTCTTCAGTTTTTAAAAAGAGATGGTTGGAAACAGTTAGATAGTATGCAAAGACAAGTTCTTTCCGGTGATAAAACAAATGTAGAGGCAAGGGCAGCGGCATTGTATTTTCGAGAATTGGTTGGGGTAAAGTTTTATAGAGAGGAAGATTCTATTATTAATGCGGCATTGAATTATGGTTATGCAATTCTTCGGGGGTTGATAGCAAGGACTTTGATATGTTATGGGTTTGAGCCATCTATTGGGTTGTTTCATCATAGTGAGTTAAATAGTTATAATTTGGCAGATGATTTTATTGAACCATTTCGACCAGTGGTGGATTTGTATGTAATGAACCATTTTCAAGATATAGAAAAAGAATCTGATTTAACACCAGAAAGGAAAAAGGGATTGTTTCGATTGCTTAGTTTTGATATGATGATTCAGGGAGAAAAACATTCTGTAAGTAATAGTGTGGATAAGGCAGTTATGAGTTTTAGCAGTTGTTTGATGGGATTGAAGGAAGAATTATTACTTCCAGTTTTGATATTAGAGCAAGTTCATCAGTATGAGTAAGTTTATGAGAATGTTAGTATTTTTTGATTTGCCGGTAACAACTGCTAGTGAACGTAAAGCTGCCGCACAATTTAGAAAATTCCTTTTAAAAGATGGATATCATATGGTACAATACTCCGTTTATGCAAGAGTATGTAATGGAAATGATGCTGTAAAGAAACATGAAATGAGATTAAATGTTAATTTGCCAAAAGAAGGTTCAATTCGATTGCTTGTAATTACAGAAAAACAATATGAATCAATAAGAGTATTATTAGGTGAAAGGACACAATTTGATTCAAGTGAAGTAACAGATTTAATGAATTTTTTTTAAAAATACAAAAGTGATGAATTTAGATAATAAAAAAAGGAAAATAATTGAAAAAAAATCCTAGAAAATATTAGATTTTCTAGGATTTTTGGTTCCCTATTATATCATACCAAAAGATATAAGGGAACTACGACCTGTCGTATTCTAATGCAGCATTGTAATCTATTATATCATACCAAAAGATATAAGGGAACTACGACCTATTCAGATACATATCTTTAATGTCCAACATTATATCATACCAAAAGATATAAGGGAACTACGACTATTAAACTCATAATAATCCATATCATCCTATTATATCATACCAAAAGATATAAGGGAACTACGACACTAGCCATTGCTCTGTGTAAATTCAACATATTATATCATACCAAAAGATATAAGGGAACTACGACATATGCATTAGTGAACATTACTTTAATCTGATTATATCATACCAAAAGATATAAGGGAACTACGACGCCCATGGATTAGTGATTTATTAAGTTATTATTATATCATACCAAAAGATATAAGGGAACTACGACCCGTATCATTATCATTTCTCATCCTCCATAATTATATCATACCAAAAGATATAAGGGAACTACGACTCAGAGATGAAGTCACTCCACGTTTCCTCTATTATATCATACCAAAAGATATAAGGGAACTACGACATACTCTGTGCACGGTACCGATGCTGCCTTATTATATCATACCAAAAGATATAAGGGAACTACGACACTCATGCTGGTGATAGAAGTCTTCCACCTATTATATCATACCAAAAGATATAAGGGAACTACGACTTTCTATCACAGTGTACGATCCAATGATTCATTATATCATACCAAAAGATATAAGGGAACTACGACTCAATGTAAATCACTTTTACATAATCCCCTATTATATCATACCAAAAGATATAAGGGAACTACGACTCGTTGCAATTCATTTAATATGGTAGATACATTATATCATACCAAAAGATATAAGGGAACTACGACCTCCCAATCTGTCCCCTCGAATCTCTTAAGATTATATCATACCAAAAGATATAAGGGAACTACGACTGTCAGTGCCCATTTCATCATTTTATATGTATTATATCATACCAAAAGATATAAGGGAACTACGACTTGAAAGATTCATCAAACAGCCAAGGTTCTATTATATCATACCAAAAGATATAAGGGAACTACGACTGAAGAGGATCCGAACCTGGAGGACTTACTATTATATCATACCAAAAGATATAAGGGAACTACGACATTACAATTGACGTATGAGGTGAATGTATAATTATATCATACCAAAAGATATAAGGGAACTACGACGGTAGTAAGTGCCATGAGGTATCCTAGAATATTATATCATACCAAAAGATATAAGGGAACTACGACCAAGCTTTATTTTTTTAAACCATGTGTAGTATTATATCATACCAAAAGATATAAGGGAACTACGACAAATCCGTTGAGTCCTGCATGTTTCATGATATTATATCATACCAAAAGATATAAGGGAACTACGACAGTCGCTCATTCTGTGCAAGCACTGCCGCATTATATCATACCAAAAGATATAAGGGAACTACGACCACAGGTCATGACCAGTGGCTCACAAGGAAATTATATCATACCAAAAGATATAAGGGAACTACGACACCAGAGATAGTAATGTGTAATTCTGTGTGATTATATCATACCAAAAGATATAAGGGAACTACGACCGTGGTTGTTCCACCCCCATCATATTGCCTATTATATCATACCAAAAGATATAAGGGAACTACGACATACGGTGACATGATGGCGTTATGTCTGGAATTATATCATACCAAAAGATATAAGGGAACTACGACAAGATTGTCGGTTCTGGTATCGGTTGTATTATTATATCATACCAAAAGATATAAGGGAACTACGACTGTCGCGTATATGACCATGAGTAAACAATTATTATATCATACCAAAAGATATAAGGGAACTACGACACGTCAAGTGTAAAAGGATTGGAGCAACGCATTATATCATACCAAAAGATATAAGGGAACTACGACACTACTGTCAAATAGTCGTTCATTTCCTCGATTATATCATACCAAAAGATATAAGGGAACTACGACTATTTTATTATTATCTAAATATACAGTATTATTATATCATACCAAAAGATATAAGGGAACTACGACGGTCATAGAAGTATCGAAAGACCTTGACAAATTATATCATACCAAAAGATATAAGGGAACTACGACAAGTTCGGTCTTACTATGAACCAGTTCCGTATTATATCATACCAAAAGATATAAGGGAACTACGACTTAAATGGTCTTTATAACGTCTTTCGGTCTATTATATCATACCAAAAGATATAAGGGAACTACGACCGGTGTACCATCTTCAACTACAAATTACGATTATATCATACCAAAAGATATAAGGGAACTACGACTAGAGACAGATAAGGGAAGTCTGTATGCCAATTATATCATACCAAAAGATATAAGGGAACTACGACTAGAGACAGATAAGGGAAGTCTGTATGCCAATTATATCATACCAAAAGATATAAGGGAACTACGACATAAATAAATCGTATGAGTTTCTTCTATATATTATATCATACCAAAAGATATAAGGGAACTACGACTTCCACGTATGGGAAGTTGCCGTCTGCTTTATTATATCATACCAAAAGATATAAGGGAACTACGACGTCGTAGTCACACCGATATTCCCGAAAGCATTATATCATACCAAAAGATATAAGGGAACTACGACCTTCATGGTATGTCCCGACCCGGACATACAATTATATCATACCAAAAGATATAAGGGAACTACGACGAAAATTAAGGTGTCCTATAATGGGGCATCATTATATCATACCAAAAGATATAAGGGAACTACGACTATCAGGGTTCAACCGCGAATCCGTCCGGATTATATCATACCAAAAGATATAAGGGAACTACGACTATCAGGGTTCAACCGCGA
>CAJUEI010000027.1 GCA_910585255.1 uncultured Lachnospiraceae bacterium | reverse complement strand
ACACGGTTGCAGCGAGATATGAAAGACTTCGCCCGGGATATACAGATGACCTATATAGAACACTTTTTCATTATATTAACATTGACAGTTCATCTAATGTTGTTGAAGTTGGGATTGGAGGCGGACAAGCAACATTACCAATTTTGAAAAAGGGATGCACCTTAACGGCAGTTGAATGTGGAGAAAATTTTTCAAAATTATGTGAGAAAAAGTTTGAGGGGTATCCAAATTTTTCTGTTATAACAGAGAGGTTTGAAAATGTTTCTTTTACTGAGTTTCAATATGATTTGGTATATTCTGCTTCTGCATTTCATTGGATACCAGAGAATATTGGATATACAAAAGTTTATGCTATGTTGAAAAGCGGAGGAGCTTTTGCACGCTTTGCAAATCATCCGTATTGTGATAAGGGTAATCCTGTTCTTTCAGCAGAAATCGAAAAGTTATATTCTAAGTATTACTATCAATACTATGGCAAAGATATTAAATCCGAAAAAGAATATCATGAAGAGCAAGCGGTGCAGAGGGCTCAAATTGCTAAGAAATATGGTTTCATAGATATTAGACATGCGATGTTTTATAGGACAAGAACATTTTCTGCTAAGGAGTATGTTGGATTATTGGGAACATATTCTGATCATATTGCTATTGAAGAAAAGATTAGGATGGAATTTTTTTCAAAAATTGAGGAAGCAATAAATAAATATGGCGGGTTATTTACAATATATGATACCATAGATTTGCAGCTTGCCAGAAAGCCTTAAAGCTATGTTTATTTCTAGACCAAGTCGATAAGGAAAATTTTTAGCGATGAAGCTCTAAAGTAAATTTATACCATTGTTCTGGCAGTGATTCGCTTGTTTTTTTTTCCTGCCTTTGTTATAATCAGAATATCAAGCAGTGGTTTGTAACACAATATACTAATCAAATAAGGAGAACAATAGTATGGAACATTTTAATCCTTTATTGCAAAATGGCAGGAGTCCTCAGAAATTTTTTACAATCGGAGAAATTATGCTTCGTTTGACCCCTCCTAATTATGAAAAAATCCGCATGGCAAGTAATTTTGAAGCCAGTTATGGCGGCAGTGAAGCCAATATTGCATTGGCATTGGCAAACCTTGGGATTGACAGTACATTTTTCACTGTAGTACCAAATAACAGCCTTGGCAAAAGTGCCATTCGTATGCTGCGGAGCAATGATGTACATTGTACACCTGTGATATTAAGTTCACCTGAGGAAACTCCGTCTCATCGGCTTGGAACATATTACTTAGAAACTGGATATGGTATACGTGCCAGTAAAGTTACTTACGATCGCAAGAACAGTGCTATTACAGAGTATGATTTTACGAAAGTTGATTTAGATTCCTTGATGGAAGGATTTGATTGGCTGCATTTGAGCGGTATTACTCCGGCACTTTCCCCTAACTGTCAGACACTTATCTTGGATAGTTTAAAAGTAGCAAAGGAAAAGGGATTAACAGTAAGTTTTGACGGCAATTTCCGCAGTGCTTTATGGAGTTGGGAAGAAGCAAGAGATTTTTGTACAAAGTGTTTGCCTTATGTAGATGTTTTATTAGGTATTGAGCCTTATCATCTTTGGAAAGATGAAGAAGATCACAGTAAGGGTGATTATAAGGATGGGGTACCGCTTCAGCCGTCTTATGAGCAGCAGGATGAAATATTCCGCAGATTTGTAGAACGCTATCCTAATATAAAATGTATTGCCCGTCATGTACGTTATGCACACAGCGGAAGTGAAAATAGCTTGAAAGCGTTTATGTGGTATGAAGGCCATACATTTGAGAGCAGACTTTTTACCTTTAATATTCTGGATCGTGTAGGTGGAGGGGATGCTTTTGCAAGTGGTTTAATTTATGCAATGATGCATAATTATCGTGCAATGGATATGATTAATTTTGCAGTGGCAAGCAGTGTAATTAAGCATACCATACATGGAGATGCTAATATTACGGATGATGCAAATAGTATTCTTAATTTGATGAATATGAATTACGACATTAAGAGATAGAAAAGAGCGGGTTTAAAAAATTTAATTTTGTTAAGGAAGTTCCCTGCTTTTATGTTGTTGAAACAGAAATGACGGTAGGGGACTTCCTTGTTTATTATAATGTAGTTTTATTTTGTGAAAAAACATTAATCTCAATAACTGTTGATTTAATAGAGAATCATAGACTGTTTAGTAGAATAAGCATCGTTTGCTAATACATTTTCTGAATAAAGAATTTTATTTTGGTAAATTGGCTATTTTCTATATGTTATATTGTTTATCAGTAATTTCGGTACAATTATTTTTTGTCACTTATAATAGGCTGTGCAGTACAAACTAGAGTTTCATTTTGATATTTATATCGATTTTTACAATAACGATTAGTAGAGATTCTGCAAGATATATAAATCAACGTATTGTCTGAATAAAGAGCATAAGTGCTGATATTAAAAAATTCAGGAATATTGATTTGATAAATAGCATCAATATATTCCAATAAATTTGTTTCTAAAGTAGTAATGTCTTTAGAAATTATATTTTGTGAATAAATATCGGATGAGATAAGGTATTTTCTTTTTGTTCATAACTGATAATTTGTAAAGTATTAATTGATAATTTTTGATATTGTAACATGTTTATATATTTTTGTTACATTTATTGAATGATGTTTTAGCCTTGTTTGAATATATCGAAGGTTGATATTTTTTTCTAAGAGAAGAGTGGTAAAGGAATGTTGAAACATATATGAAGCGATATGTTACTAATATCTATGCTCTCTCTTGTAAAATATTACGTGAAAGATGATTATGAGGTTATCATTATTGATAATTTGGATATTGTCAAATCCGCTAGTAAAAAAGTTGGAAGCACTCTCTGAAATATGGGATGGAAGCATGGTTAATTATTTATTAGGGAAAAATTGAAAAGGAAGGAAATCAGTGAATTTATACAATAAATTAGATTTTAATTATAGTGTAATTAATATACTTAGATAAAATTAGGAGGATTTCAGATGGCTTTTGATGCACAACAGAAAAAGATAAATGATATTCTTTCAGGGGATGTGAGATATGTTATTCCTAGATATCAGAGAAAATATGTATGGCAAGAAAAACAGTGGAGAGAATTATTTGATGACATAAAATATTGTATTGAGATTGCAGTAAATCAGAATGATGATGAAGTAGAATGGACACATTTTTTGGGTAGTTTTGTATTTGAACGCCGAGGTAAAGATTTGATTGTGATAGATGGTCAGCAAAGGCTTACTACAATTACACTCATGTTGTGTGCTATATGTGTTTTATTTAATGAACTTGAAGAAGAATCTCGTTTTCGTGGTGTAACGAAATATATTATTGGAACAGATGACATGGGAGCTGATTATGTTAGAGTTGATAATCAAGATTTAAGAAATTTTCAGTTTATTGTTGCAGAAGCTACAAAATATAATTGTTTACAGTCTAAAGAAAGTTTATTTTCAAGTTCATATTTAGAAAATTCGCCACAGGATAATGTAAATGTAAAACAGTGTTTCTTTTTCTTTTATAATCAATTTCAGGAAATGATTCAGGAAAGCAGTCAGAAGGCAATTGAACTAAGTAATATTAAAAATAAAATTATGGGACTTGATGTAATTGATATTCGTGCAACAAATCAACAAGAAAGTTATAATATTTTTGAAATTTTAAATGCGAGAGGAGTTGATTTAAAACAACATGAATTAATAAAAAATTTTGTTTTTAAGTATATTCATCCGCGTGCTAAAATAGATATAGCAAAAATTAAATGGGATACTATGGAATCAAAATTATATATTAATAAACGTTCTACTATGGATAATTTTTTTACTCATTATGTATCTCATTGTTTTGAAAAACCTAATAAAGATAATACGGAATTTCGTATAATTAAACAATGTTGTAATCGGACATATATGGAAGAATTTTTAGATGATCTTTCTGAAAAGGCATCTTATTATAGAATGTTTTATTGTCCATTAGAATGTGATAATTTGATTATTAGAAAAGCTTTACAGTTTTTTGGAGATAATAACCATAGACAATTTAGACCTTTATTTCTTTCTGTTATATCTGCGTATAAACATAAAAAAATTACAGAGCAAGCAGCTGAGCAATTTTTTAAAGTTATAAAGAATTTTTATTTTGGTTATGGTGTAGTATGCGGGGGAAAATCTAATTCTATAGAAGATATGGTTTATCAATATGCACAAAAAATTGAAAAGGGGGATGCACTTTTAGCTATACAAGAATTAAATATAAAATTAAAGCAATATTATCCTGACTATAAAACATTTGAAGCACATTTTATTCTTTTGGGATGGTCACATTGTGTAAAAAATTATAAAACTACAAGTAAGAAAAAAGTAGTTCAATATATACTTTCCAGTATCGAAGAATATTATTTAGAACATAATAGAGAATTGGCAGTTCTTAACTTTACTTTGGAACATATTGCAAATGATGATGGAACCAGTAGTCATTGTATGATAGGGAATTTATTAATGTTAGCGGAACCAATTAATGAAAATGCTGCAAATAAAATGTTTACAGATAAAATTTCATATTATAAAAGTTCTAATTTTGTATCAACTAAAAATTTTGTTCAACGGTATCATAATTTTAATGAATGGGGAGATAATGAAATAGAAAATCGAGGCAAATATATGGCGAAACTTGCTTATGATGTGATTTGGAGGTTTGAATGATTATCAGGGTAAATACCATTAAAAAATATAGAAATTTATAAAGTTACTTATTGGTTTTTATTTTTTAGTAAAAATTATTTATAAAAATGAACCCTCAATAAATCATTTAATAATAAAAGAGAAAGGGTATGGAGGTATCATATATTGTCAGTACAAAATATAAGTCCATACAAAGGATCTGGATGTTTAACCAAAGAACAGTTTTTATTTTATGAGATGCGGATAACAGCAAAGCTTTTATTAGAGGGACTAGAGAATTGTGAAGTGATAAAGCGGATTGTAGAAGGTAATCTGTTTCAATACCCAACAGAAAAATCTATTGTTTCTATATCAAAGGTCTGTATTGTAAGACTACATGCCTTAAACGATAATCGTTTAATTGAGGCTGTGGCAATACAGCCAATAAGTATAGCAAAGCAGATTTGTCTATATGCAATGATGAAGCAATACCGTCTGATAAGAGATTTTATGATAACCGTTATTGGGGAAAAGTATCGTATACAGGAATTGTCCTTTGGAAAAAAAGATATAAATATATTTTTTATGCAAATACAGGAGCAGGATGATCTTGTAGCTTCATGGAGTGAGAGCACGATTAAGAAGATTCGGCAGATAATAATTAAGGTATTAGCTGAGAATGGGTACTTAGATAATATAAAGTCGGAAAAACTAAATTTGGTTTGCTTAGATCCTATACTTGAAGATGCAATACGAAATAACAATGATGAGTGGGCATTTCCTGCTTTTTGTTATTTTTTGTAGGGAGAAACGATATATGAGTGAATTAAATGAAAGATTGGATAATCTAAAACAGGATATGCAAAAAGAGGAATTTCTGGAAGGAAAGGGATTGAGTAATGAAGTCAATATTCGTATTTTTTGTTATAATCCTAAAGAAGAAATGACAGTCCGGCATTTTGTAGAGCAACTGGCTATTGATCAATCATTAGAATGTCGTCTGATACAGCGAAATTTGTATCAGATATTTCTCGAAATATGTGATGAAAAGCGTATTACAAAAAGTATTCCGGCTATGGAGGAAAAAAAGGGAAAAGAATATTTGATACAGCAGATAGAACGCTTTGCAAACAATAAGACATTTGTAAGTAAAATGCAGTATAAATCACATCAAACTGGAGATGTATTGGTGATTACGGGAGTAGGAGAAGTGTTTCCCTTTATGAGAATCCATTCCTTACTAGATGCATTACAGTCGGAATTTTCAGATATTCCGATATTGGTTTTTTATCCAGGAAAATATGATGGAAGATTTGTAAGATTGTTTGATCAGATGGAACCTAATCCATATTATAGGGCATTTAATATCATATAGTCAAAAGGAGAATTACTTATGATTATTCAAGAAATGTTTTATGACGATATTGATCGTAAAATTAACGGTGTAGTTAAAGTAGATCAAAGCACGGATGAAGTATTGAAACAGGAAATAAAGGAGTATGTTATCACTAAGGATATTCGTAGGCATATCGTTAGTTTTTTCAATCATTATGGAAGTGTGTTTGAAGAGCCAACGGCTGATATTGGAGTATGGATATCAGGTTTTTTTGGAAGTGGTAAATCTCATTTTCTAAAAATGCTTTCTTATTTATTAGAAAATAAAGAAATTGACGGCAGGAGAGTAGAGGACTATTTTCGGGAAAAGTTTGATGATGAAGCAACATTTATGACGATTGCAAGGGCAATTGGCGGCAATACAAAAACGATATTATTTAATATTGATATAGAAGGATCAATCAATAAGGATCATACAGCCGTTTTGCGTGTATTTGCTAAAATGTTTTATAACTATCTTGGATTTTATGGTGAAAATCTTAAGGTGGCAAAATTAGAACAATTTATAGATAAAAAAGGAAAGACAGAGGAATTTCGTAGGATTTTTGAGGAAAAAAATGGGGCATCATGGCTGGAATCACGAGATGCCTTTGCCTTTTTTGAAGATGATGTAGTTGATACTTTGGTAGAAGTGTTGGGAATGAGTGAGACAGCGGCACATAATTGGTTTGACGGAACAGAAACGGTGGAAACTAGCATTGCACAGCTTGTCTTAGAAATGAAAGAGTATGTGGATGCACAGCCAAAAGATTTCCGGTTGTTATTTATGGTGGACGAGGTAGGACAGTATGTTGGAGACAGCGTTGATTTATTGGTAAATCTGCAGTCACTAGTAGAAAAAATAGGCAGTGAATGTGGCGGCAAGGTA
Organism: uncultured Lachnospiraceae bacterium; assembly: GCA_910585255.1. Taxonomy (GTDB): domain Bacteria; phylum Bacillota; class Clostridia; order Lachnospirales; family Lachnospiraceae; genus MGBC114844. The sequence continues at coordinate 18,055 of CAJUEI010000027.1, read as the reverse complement.
TGGGTAGTATGTACCGGACAAGAGGCGATTGATGAGGTAATCAAAACTAGACAGGATCAATTTTCACGTATTCAGGCAAGATTTAAGACGAGACTGTCTTTAACTTCATCTTCTGCAGACGAGGTGATTCAGAAACGAATTCTTCGTAAAAAATCAGATGCCGCTGCTTTATTAGAAAAGATATATCAGGAAAATGATTCTGTGCTAAGAAATCTTTTTACTTTTACAGATTCTGTATTGGATATAAAAGGCTACAATAGTTCTTTCGAATTTGTAGAAAATTTTCCATTTGTGCCCTATCAATTTATTATTATGCAGAAAGTATTTTCTGAAATTCGTAAACATGGGAACTCTGGTAAGCATCTTTCAGGTGGAGAGCGTTCTATGTTGTCAGGTTTTCAGGAGGCAGCACAAAAAATAGAAAACAGAAACGAATATACATTGGCACCGTTTTATTTGTTTTATGATACAGTACATACGTTTCTTGACAGTTCGATTCGTCAAGTAATAGAACGCTGTCAAAGAGCAGCCGACAACCAAGATGGAATCGAGCAGCAGGATGTATCTGTGCTGAAACTTTTATATCTTATCCGCTATATAGATGATATTAAAGCAACTTTAGATAATATTGTGATATTGATGGCAGATGATATTCAAGTAGATAAAATTATTATGCGGAGACAAATAGGGGAATCGCTAAATCGCCTGTTAAGTCAAAACTATATTGGGCGAAGTGGTGATAGATATCATTTTCTTACAAACGAGGAACAGGATATACAAAAAGAAATTAAAAATATGGTAGTAGATACTTCAAATATTGTGGGAAAAATTGCACGTGTGATATTTGGAGAAATTTATGAAATCAAGAAATTTCGTTACGGCAGATATGATTTTGCGTTTGATCAGATGGTAGATTCTATTGCAGTAGGTGTTATAACAGGTGGTCTGCGGTTGAGAATAATAACTGTAGCAACGGATATCACAGAAAAATCAGAACTTCGTATGATGGCAGAATCGTCAGGTCAAGCAATCGTTATATTGTCAGAAACACCATATTATGAGTCGTTAGAGAGTGCTGAAAAAATACGAAAATATATAAAACAAAAAAATGTAATTCAGCTTCCGACATCTGTGCAGAAGATTATAGAAGATCAGCAGAAAGAAGCGGATAAATATGAAGCAAATGCAAAAGAGCAGTTAGAGAGAGCGATTGAAAATGCAGCTTTTTACGTGGATGGAGAACATATTGAAATTAATAATGGCAATGCGAAAAGTAAATTAGAACAGGCATTGGAATATTTGGTTGTACATGTATATAGTGAACTGGGATTGATTGAGAAAAATATGGAGTCAGATGCAGAAATTGCAGCAATTTTAGCGGGTACTGCAGCAATGGTTCCTGGTGTAGAGCCAAATCGGGATGCAGCAGTTAAAGTGGAGGAATATCTGGAAATGCAGGAGCGAAAACATCTGCCAACTTCTATGGCGGATGTGCAGAATCGTTATCAGTCTATACCATATGGCTGGAAAGAGATTGATATTGCTGCGGTATGTGCGATGCTGATTGTAAATCAGAAGGTAACAGTAAAATATGCTGGTTCTACCATTCAGCCCAATAATCCTAAGCTTTTGGATATGCTTCGCAAGAAAAGTGAAACAGGAAGGACGCAGATTTCTAAGAGACAGGTAGTATCGGCAGCTAAAATAAGGACTGTAAAGGATTTACTAAGGGATTATTTTAACAAAATGGATATTCCAGATGATGAGGACGGATTAATTGCTTTTATAATCGAAAGATTTGGAGCACTTCGTATGCATTATGAAGAATTATTACAGCGATATGAAGGGCACTGCTATCCAGATAAGTCTGTAGTAAATCATGCACTTTCTATAGTAAATGATGTGTTGTCGCAGCAAAAAGATAATATCGCTCTAATTGAGCGTGTGCAGCAAAAAGAAGATGATTTATATGATATGCAGGAGGCAATGCAGCGTGTCGAGGCGTTCTTTAAAACACAGGTTGTAGTATTTGATACAGCAGTAAAATTTGAGGCGGGGTTAAGAAATGATTTGGATTATATCCGTAAGGACGAGGAAGCCAATACCGCATTAAATACAATACGGCTTATTACTATGCTTCCGACAAATGGAAGATTTCAGTATAATAGGATTCCTCAGCTTCATGATTTGATTGCAAAAGTAAAGGTTTCTCATGACAGGATGCTGGATGAAAAACGAAAGGAACTTTTCCATATTGTTCAGCAATGTATGGGAGAGATTCATCAGGAAGGCAATGGAGATCCCAAAGTAAAGACGATTATTGAACGGGCAGATACCTATTATTCGCAGCAGAAGGAAAAGATTACAGAGACAAAAAGTTTGGCACTGATGGAAGGTTATCCAATACCTATGTGGAATTACCGAGATGATGTTATGTCTAAAATAGAAAGCATATTGGAACCTCCGAAGCCAGTAGAATCTGTAAAGTCTGTACACACGCAGAATATAACATCAAAGAAAACATATAAACCGATTTTTCGCCAGTCTTTACTGAAAGCAGCGAAGCTAGAGAGCGAGGAGGAGATTGATAACTACGTAGACAAATTAAGGGAACAGTTAAAGATTTTATTAAAAGGCTCGGATGGAATTGAACTGAAATAATACATGGAATGATGGGAGATTCATATATGGATAAAAATGCTTTAAAAAAATATGCAGTATGGGCAAGAAGAGAATTGATGATTCGTGTCAGTCAGCAGGCAGTATTTTACGGAGTAACGGAATCAGACTGTGGGGATGCATCTTCAGACAGTGTAAATGGGCGTATATTATCTGCATTGGAAAAGAAACGGCGGCAGGCACTGATTGTACAGGTTCAGAAAAAAGGATATAAAGAAGTAATAGAAGAAGCTGCCTACACATGGTTTAATCGTTTTTTGGCACTGCGTTTTATGGAAGTGAACGGATACTTACCTGCACATATAAGAGTATTTACAGACGAGAACAATCAGTTTAAGCCTCAGATACTGACAGAAGCGATCCATTTGGATTTGGACGGGTTGGATATAGAGCAGGTTTATGCATATAAAGAAGCGAACCAGACAGAAGAATTATTTAAATATTTGCTGATTGTACAGTGTAATGCCTTAAATATGGTATTGCCTAAAATGTTTCAAAAGATAGAGGATTATACAGAACTTTTGCTGCCGGATAAGCTGCTGCGGGAGGGAAGTGTGATTGAGCAGATGATCGCACGGATTCCAGAGGAGGATTGGAAAGATGAAGTGCAGATAATTGGATGGTTATACCAATATTATAATAGTGAAAAAAAGGATGAAATTTTTGCAGCTTTAAAAAAGAATATAAAGATTACAAAAGAAAATATTCCTGCAGCGACACAGCTTTTTACACCGGATTGGATTGTACATTATATGGTGGAGAACTCTTTAGGGCGTTTGTGGTTGGAAGGACATCCAGATGAAGAGTTAAAGGCAAAGTGGAAATATTATTTAGAAGAAGCAAAACAGGAACCAGAGGTGGAAGCAGAACTTATTAAGATTCGTACAGAATATGCGAAACTTACACCAGAAGACATTCGCTGTATCGATCCCTGTCAGGGAAGCGGACATATCCTTGATTATTTATTTGATGTACTGATGCAGATTTATGAGGCATATGGATATACAACACAGGAAGCGGTTCAAAGTATTATAGAAAGAAACCTCTATGGTTTAGATATTGATGAGCGGGCAGCACAACTTTCTTATTTTGCTGTTATGATGAAAGCATGTCAGTATGATAAGCGGTTTCTTAAGAGAAAAGACGAGAATGGACAGCCAAAAGTACCACAGCCTAAGGTATATGCGATTCAGGAAAGTAATCATGTGGAAAGGTATGTGTTGGATTATTTCTGTAATGAAAATACAGAATTGAAAGAAGCAATGGATACCATTGTAAAAGAACTGTATGATGCAAAAGAATATGGTTCAATTATTACAGTTACACAGCAAAATTGGGATATGATAGATGCAAGGTTTCGGGAGATTAGGGAGGATATTTCTTTATATAAAGAGGAAACACTGGAGTTGCTTCCACTGGTGCAGGTAGCACGGGTGCTGGCACAGAAGTATGATGTGGTGGTGACGAATCCGCCTTATATGGGGATTAACAGTGGGAATATAAAGTTGTATGAATTTGTAAAAAAGAATTATCCAGATAGTAAAATAGATTTGTTTGCGGTGTTTATTGAATGTTGTAAAAATATGTTAAGACGGTATGGATATCAAGCAATGATTACTCAGCAAGTATGGATGTTTTTATCTAGTTTTGAAAAATTACGGAGAAAATTAATTGAAAATCAAACAATTATCAGTATGATTCATCTTGGAGCAAGAGCGTTTGAGGATATAGGTGGTGAAGTTGTTCAAACTAGTAGCTTTGTATTGAGTAAATTAGTGAAAAAAGAATATTTAGGTGTTTATTGTAGACTTGTATCTATGGATTTTTCAGCAAAAGAATTTGATTTTTTGAATGGGAAGAATAGATATATATCTAAACAGATAAATTATGAATGTATTCCCAATATACCCATAAGTTATCAATTGAGTGAGGCCGTTTATAATGTGTTTAAGAAAGGATTATATTTAAAAGATTATGGAAATGCTCGTCAAGGATTAGGTACATCAGATAATATAAAATTTTTAAGAATGTGGAGTGAGGTGTGCTGGGATAATATTGGATTTGGATTAAAATGTTGTGAGGATACACTGCAGAGAAAAGAGAGGTGGTATCCTTATATAAAGGGGGGTTCATTTAGAAGGTGGTATCCCAATAAAGAATATATTGTTAATTATCAAAATAATGGGATAGAGATTAAAAATGCTGTAATGGCAAAGTATTCATATTTGAATAATCCTGATTTTGTTGTAAAAAATACATCGACTTATTTTAGAGCAGGGATTACATGGAGTGATGTAGCAACGGGAAAATTCAGTGCAAGATGGGTTGAAGAGGGATACATTTATGCAGATGCAGGTCCAATGTTTTTTGTAAAATCGGATTATAAATTGAAACTTTGTTATATGAATTCAGTAGTGTTTCAATTATTTGGTGATCTTATATGTCAAGGTATTCATTATAGTACAGGACAGATACCACAAATTCCATATCAAGAAGACTATGATATTGAAATTAAGAAATATATTGAGAATATATCAGATAATAGTATTAAGATATCAGAGTTGGATTGGAATATGTTTGAAACATCATGGGATTTTACAAGACATCCATTAGTTCAAGGTACAATAATAGATGGACTGATTGTGGATAGATACAAGATGTGGAAAATGGAGTGTGATGTTCGATTTAATCAATTAAAGATGAATGAAGAAGAACTCAACCGCATTTTTATCAACATATATGGCTTACAAGATGAATTAACTCCAGAAGTAGCAGATAAAGATGTAACTGTTCGCAAAGCTGATTTGCAGCGTGACATTAAAAGTTTGATTTCCTATGCAGTAGGTTGTATGTTTGGACGTTATTCATTAGATAAAGAAGGATTGATTTTTGCAGGTGGTCGTATGGAGGACAAGTTTTCCTACTATGGAGGAACATTTGCTGATGCACAGGATTATCAGTTTGATGGTAAATATACATTTAAAGAATTGGGAAGCAAGTTTTACTATTTGCCTATAGAAGGAAAAGACTCATTAGAGTGTTGGAAAGTAGATGCCGATAACATTATTCCTATTATGGATGATGAATACTTTGAGGATGATATTGTAGAAAAATTTGTAACATTTATCCGCACTGTTTATGGAGAACAATCATTAGATACCAATTTGCAGTTTATTGCAGATGCATTGGGAGGAAAAGGACAGCCCAAAGAGGTAATTCGCAATTATTTTATCAATGATTTTTACAAGGATCACTGTAAAATTTATCAGAAACGTCCAATCTATTGGCTTTTTGATTCTGGAAAGAAAAACGGGTTTAAGTGTTTGATTTATATGCATCGCTATCAGTCAGATACAGTTGCACGAATCCGCACGGATTATGTGCATGAACAGCAAAGCCGTTATTATACGGCTATTACTGATTTAGAACAACGTATTGCAAATGCAGGGACAAGTGAGCGTGTGAAGCTGAATAAATCTCTAAAGAAACTTCGCGAGCAGGCGGATGAGCTGCATATATACGAAGAAAAAATACATCATTTGGCAGATCAGATGATAACCATTGATTTAGATGATGGGGTAAAACACAATTATGAGATTTTTCAGGATGTGTTGGCGAAGATAAAGTAAATATTTGTAAAGAAAGGTAACAAAATGGAATCAGAAAAAGTGATACAGGATTTGAATCAGCTTTTTGCACAGCCATTGGCAGAATTTTATAAGCGTAGGATTGTATTTTGGTGTGATGAGGAACGAGAGTTTGAGGATAAACTAGATGAAATTGTTTTAAATGATGCAAAATTAATTATACTTACAGGAACGAACTATTTTGCAGTAAAGAAATTACTGGGAGTGGAGGATACCACCAGCAATTATGTGATTTATTGTCCGTTTTCTTATGAGAAGCCAGAAGATGACTGGCTTATGGATATCAGGCTTTACAGCGAGGAGTATCATGCTGATCTGATTTCAAATTGGATGAAAGAAATGGGAATTCCGCAGACAGCAGCACTTAGAAAACAGGTAAAAGAATATCGTAAGTTTTTTAATGCATCTGTCCGCAGAGAAAAAGTTACAAAGCAGAAAAATCCTCCCTCTTTGCCTGGGCAGCTTCACATGGCAGTGATGGGGGCATTAGCGGGTATAATAGAAGTTACTCCGAATACCATTATCAAGGCAGTGCTTTGTGCAGGGTTAGATGCTAAAACTAATAGAATCTATTGTGATTTAATAGAATATAGAGCGGATACTGCTTTTTGGAAAATGGTGCAGCAAGGTACAGGATATGCGGCAGAAACCCCAAATCTGGCACAATTAGCAGCACATATATTGCTGACCGGAACGATTCGTACCATGCAGCCAGAGTGCCTTACAGGGCTAACGGAGTTTCTGTCTGCAGCACATGAATCATATTGCTATGAGTTTGTATCGGATTGGCTGCATAGCAATGATGTGAAGCAATTCCATACCATTGCCTGCAGTGTTGAGGCAGAATTAAAACTTTCCGAATATTTTATGAAGCTGGAAGTGGAAGATCTTGTCGATACAGAGATATTTCCTTGCATACATGAAGTAATTTTGTTTAAGTTAATGACAGAAATAGCAAATAATATTATTGAGATCAATGTTATAAAAGAAACTGTTGAAAGACGGCGTACTTGTGCATGGTATAACGAGGCAGCAGATTTCTATGAAGGTATATTGCAAGTGGCAAATATGCAGGAGTTTTTTAAGAATCATTCTGCAGGTTTTCATACGGCTCAGACGGCAAAAGTCTGGAAAGAATACACAACAGAATACTATAAAATGGATAATTTTTATCGGTTGTTCCATGTCAGTTATGGCAGGAGTTTAAAGTTTTATAATGCAAAACTTCACGATTTATTCAGTCGTGTAATGGAGCAGGCAGAAGGGTTATATAAAAACTGGTTTTTGGGACAGCTTGGGGGAAATTGGTCAAAGATATGTGCAGAAGAGATGGAACATTATGGAAGAATTTTAGATGTTCCGCAACAGACGGATTTTTATAAAAATAAGATAAAAAATGCAGATAACCGAGTATTTGTTATTATTTCCGATGCATTGCGTTATGAAGTGGCAGCTACACTTGCTGAACAGCTACGCAGGGAGACACAATGTCAGGTAGAGTTAAATAGTATGCAGGGTATTTTTCCCACTGTTACGAAATATGGAATGGCTGCATTGCTTCCCCATGAAAGATTATCGGCAGAATATCAGGGAGATGAAATTAAGGTTTTAGTTGATGGGCAGCCTACGGAAAGCAGTTATAGGGAAAAAATATTAAAGTCTGAAAGAGAGGATAGTGTCGCGTTAAAATACAAGGATTTAGTAGGTGCAAAACGACCAGAGCGGAGTGCATGGGTGAAAGGAAAGAATGTGATATACATTTATCATGATACAATTGATGAGGCGAGTCATACTTCAGATACACTTGTTTTTTCAGCCTGTGAAGATGCTATAGCGGAATTGAAAAACCTAATACGAATTATTGTAAATGATTTTGGTGGTACTAATATTATGATTACGGCGGATCATGGTTTTCTATATACATACAGCCTTTTGACAGAAGAAGATAAGATAAGCAAGGCGGAATTTAAGAATCGTCTTATTGAGTATGGCAGGCGTTATGCAGTTATGAGTAAAAATGCAAAATCAGAATATTTGCAGTCTATAAAATTCCTTGATGGAAATACAGAGTATCAGGCTTTTGCACCAAAGGGAAATGTTCGTATTAAGATGAATGGCGGCGGGTTAAATTATGTACATGGTGGTATTAGTTTACAGGAATTGTGTGTACCTTTAATAGAATATCATTTTTTAAGAAATCAATCAAAAGAATATCAGCGGAATAAGAATCTTTATGATAAAAAACAGGTAGAGATTGCTCTTCTGTCAGCATCACATAAAATCAGCAATTTGATTTTTTCTTTGAATTTTTATCAGAAAGAAGCGGTGGGGGATAATCGGGTGTCGGCTGTCTATCAGGTATATTTTACGGATAGCAGCGGAAAACAAATCAGTGATATACAGAAGATTATTGCAGATAAGACCAGTGAAAATGGACAGGAGCGTGTATTTCGATGTAGTTTTAATTTGAAGACATTAAAGTATGACAATAGAGAGATATATTATCTTGTGATTGCTAGTGAGAACGGAGAGATAAAATCACAGGAAGAATTTCAAATTGATATTGCTTTTGCAGTGGATGAATTTGATTTCTTTGGATAGCGGAGCAAAGAAAGTGTTGCTTTCATCTACTTCTTTTGCAGATTTTGCAATAGTTCTGGCAGGCTTAATGGGGACATTTCAATTAATATCATATATTAGTGCAGAGGATGCTGCGTTTAAGGTTTTGGGGATAGAGTGAGGTCTATGAAATAAGAATAAGACAGACATACATTTTTTGTTTTGTAAACAAGCAGCCAACAAACAATAAATGTCGATGGTTTGTTGGCTTTTTGTTTTTTTGCAATGTTTTGTTTGATAAATTTAAAGTTGTAAATAAAAATAGTTTATTTAAAGGGATAAATTTTGTCTATTACTTCTGTTAATTTCTATATAAGATGATTTTTACTGTTATTCTTACTATTTTTCTTTACAGAAATCTAGGGTTTTCTGCATAATATCTTTTAAGATTTCAAGATTTCTCAATGTATCATTACATTCAAGAGAATGATTGCAGCCATCATATACCATCATTGGAATATGATATGTTTTGGAAAGCTGAAGGATCTGCTCGGTATCACTCCATGGGTCTGCTGTTCCAATAAAACCAATGGCGTGATTTGGTGCAAATGGTGCAAATAGAAAAGTTTGTGTTAAAGGGGTATATAAGATATGTTTTGCATATGCTAACTTATATTTTTTTGCATATAATGCTGCAAGGATTGTTCCAATACTTTTGGAAATAAAAAGCAGATCTTCATATTCAGACCAAACAATGTCTGCAAGTTCCGCCTCAATTTGTAAAAACAAGGTTTCGTAGGTTTCTTTTATTTTTTCCTCATTACCACGAATATTTTCGGTTTTATAGGTATAACTTACATTTCTATAATTTTTATATCCCAGTTCGCAAGCAATATTTCTGCTGTAATATAGAAGGGGTTTGTCGCAATGGTATCCTATGCCAGGAAAGTAAACCGCTATTTTTGCCATAATTGTTCCTTTCAATTTTCATCTTATTTTCTTAAAATCATACCATAAATTTTTTACAATAGCTATCTTTTTTATATAGAATCGGCAGCATAGCTTGGAGCATTGATTTTTAATATATTTCTCTATTATTATCAGAAAAATTGGCTGTGATAAAATTGAAATGCTATGGAATAAATCGTATCTGTGAATTTTCCAAACAGGTAAAAATTTATTCCATAAAAAATAGAATCTAAGCTATTTTTTGCTATTCGATGGTTTCTATCGACTCCACAATACTCATATTGGAAATCTTCCGCAATGGAATAGAGGTTGTTAATAGACAAACTCCTATTGTAAAACCGGCTGCCTCTATCATCGGCAAAATAGGAACTGCCGTAAACTGCAGAGTAGAATTGGCAGCAGCTTGGATAAAGATAGTGCAGATATATCCTAGTATACTTCCTATTACGGAAGAAATCATTCCATAATAAGCCGCCTCCCACAGAAAAGTTAGAGAAAGGCTTGTCGTGCTCATACCAATTGCCCGCTGTATGCCGATTTCGGAAATTCTGGTTTGAATATTGGTATAAACAGTATTAATAATATTAAGAATACCAATCAGCCCGACAAAAAGAATTATGCCCCATGCCAGCATTTGAATTTGGGCAGAGCTTTCTTTTAATTGCTGATCCGATTTTTGATAAGATAAGAATGTAGTACCAGGGCTCCGGCTGCAGAACTCCTCTAAAAACAGATCAAAATTTTCCCGATCGGTATCTTGATAAAGTGTAGGAAGAAATTCCGAATAGTTTTCTTTACCTGTCAGTATGGGATAAATACTGTCAGCTACAATTATTTGAATTCCATTTGTAAAGCCGTTGTTTCCAATACCAAGATAACCATCATAATTATCCAATGTTTTTAAAACTTCAAATTCCATCCCTGCGACACAAATAGTCGAACCGGCTTTTATACTGGTTAATTCCAGCTGTTTCCCCTTATAAGAGATAGGAATAGGATTTCGTACCACACAGGCATTTCCTGATTGCAGGCGATCAAGCTGTTCTGCTGAAAGCTCTTCTCCCAGAAAAAAATCCCAGTATGGCTGATTTAATCCAACAACTTGGAAGGTTTCGCCGGGATTTAGACAGAATCCAATCTCTATTCCATCCGGTTTTTTATCTGCATTTTGCTGGTAAAGTGAAAACTGAATCGCTGCTACGCTTTGAACGGCACGATTTTCTTGTAACGTATAGAGATCATTTGGAGTAAAACCTACCGATTCATTTGTAATTTGATAGTCTCCTAAGTGTTGATAACTACGGGTATCAACTATGTTCAAAATGCAAAAAAATTCCTGCAAAGCGATAAATACCGTAATACTCATAACAAGAGAGAAAATGGTAATTACAGTCTTTCCTCGGTTTCGTTTTAAATTTAAGCGGGCATAATAAGCTTCAAAATGCCGGATTTTTTTAATTTGGCGTTTTCTGCGATAGATTTTTTGGCGTGCACCTGACAGAGCAGTAATAGGAGATACTTTTGCGGCAAAATGAGCTGCCGGCAAAGCTGCAGCCAGAGCAAAACCCAAGGTAATCATACCACTGATAAATAAAGAAACGGTTTTTAAAGAATGATTCTCGGCAATCAGCATATGAAGTTCTTCGGAATTCTGTACTAAAAAAAGTTCGGGAGAAATCAGTCCAGTAGCTGTAGTTAAAATTTTACTGGTACTGAATAAACCTATTAGCATACCAATAGGAATACCAATCACACATAGAAGAAGTACTTCCGCTAGAACAATTTGATAAAGCTGGTTTTTTTCTCCGCCAATCGCTCGAAGTATTCCATATCCCTTTATTCGTTTGGAGACTGCTATTTTTAAAATATTGTAAATTACAAGACCTGCTGCCAATAAGATCAGACCACCAACCAGTATTCCTGCAGCAGTCATAAAAGAAAATCCCAAGTCGCTGCTGTCTTCCGAATCGGCATGGCAGGGAATTCCCATTGCATTTAGATATATTACATTGTAGCTGGTATCCAATTCATGAATCTGAAGTTCTTCTTCAATTGCATCAATGACTGACGGAAACGTTTTTTTATCAGCAGTTCGAATATCCACATTATAATAAAGATAAGAGGCAGGAAGAACCTGTTTTGCTGTTCCCTCTCCAACCACTCCGGTAACGATACCTTTGGTATAATCTAGATAATTATTTTCTAAAATTCCTGTAAGAACAAAATCAGCAGTATAGAGATACTTGTCTGCTATATTATGACGGAGGTTCTTTTCCAGAGAAAGCGTGATCGTACTGCCAAGCGTTTTCTTTAAACCAAGGTACTGTAAAGTATCTTCTGAAAGAGCAATTTCCATTGGAGCTTCTGGGAGCCGTCCTTCTTTTATAGTAGTATTGGAAGGATAAACAGAAGCCTGTTCCCCCCAATGCTCCATTAAACCAAGTAAAAGGGAGGGAGTAAGTTCCATTTTGCCTATATAAATAGATCCCCCTGCATAAGAGAGCCTCTGATCTTGCTGAAGGGCATAGAACTGTTCCGTATTCATCTGTAAAAAAGTGGCATATCTGTTTCCGCCAAGCAGGATTGCCTGCTGTATTCGCATAGCAGAAAGAATACCGATAGACTGTCCTACAATGGTAGTCATCATAGTGGATAGTATTATAGCAATTAAAATAAGAATAGAAGTAACTTTTTGAGAAGACAATTCTTTTATTGCAAATTTTCGATAGGATTGGATCATCTTTTCACCTCCGAAAGTACACCATCAACGATCTGTAGCTGCCGTTCCGCCATTTGTGCAATACGGCTGTCATGAGTAATCAAAACAAGAGCTTTTCCCATCTTTTTTCCCACATTCTGAAGCAGTTCGATTACCTCTTTGCCGCTTTTACTGTCTAAATTCCCGGTGGGTTCATCTGCAAAAATAATATCTGGTTTTGCGATTAAGGCACGGGCGATAGCGATACGCTGCTGCTGACCGCCGGATAGTTCATGGGGGAGATGGTACAGCCGTTCCTGAATCCCCAGCAGTTCTGCAAGCTGATTAAGATAGTTCAGGTCTGGCTGCCGGCGATCTAACAGAAGCGGCATGATAATATTTTCCATTGCAGTAAGAACCGGAAGCAGATGAAATTGCTGAAAAATAAAGCCAATTCGTCTGCGGCGAAATGCGGATAATTCTTTCTCGCTGTAGCGATAAATCTCTTTTCCATCATAGGTTACGCTGCCAAAAGTCGGTCTGTCTAAACCGGAAAGCAGATGGAGCAAGGTACTTTTGCCGCTGCCGGAAGGTCCTATAATAGAAATAAAGTCACCTGAAACAATCGAAAGATTTACATGACTTAGAGCAGTTACACCATTTTCTCCATTGCCATAAATTTTGGATAAATCGTTTGCTTTAATATTCATAGATACACTCCTTATTTATAATGATAATATAAAAAGTGTAAAAGAAAAATCTCAAAAATTACTCAAGGTTTCTCAAGAAAATGAAAAACGGCGGTTGCAGATGCTCCGCCTGCAGCATTATTTTCTAAAAGCAATGTTCCGCCATGTTTGGTACAGAGGAGCTGACTGCTGTAAAGTCCCATTCCGAAGTGGGTAGAATGGCTGTCAGCTGTTTGAAACGGTTTTGGTCCATTCTCAATAAGAGAGAAGGAATAACCTGAACCGTCATCGGATACTTTTAAAATTAAAGAATCATCTTGTAAAGTAACTTGGACGGATAGTTGTTTGTCTGCAAATCGTGCTGCATTTCCAATTAAATTTTCTGCCACTGTTAAAAAAATCCCATGATCGATCCAGACTGACTTTTCAAAAGATACCAATAGAGATACTATTTTTAACGGAGCAAGCAGTTTGATTGTCTCCTGCAGTTCATTCTGTAAAACGGCAGCAGAGAGTTCTTTTGGCTGAACGGGAAGCAGTTCTAATTTTTGTACACTGCTCATAGCTTCTATATATTGTTCTATCCGCAGAGTATAAGTTTCTAGTCTGTCGATTGTCTGTTTCTCGTTTATTCCCTGCTTCAGCAGTTTTATGGTTCCCTTTAAAACGGTGATAGGATTTCGCAGATCGTGGGAAAAAGCTGCATTTAGCCGTTTGCGTTCTTCTGCCTGTATCCAAAGCAGGCGGTTAGATTTTAATAGTTCTTTTCGCATTATTTCAAAAGCAGTACAAAGATGACCCAATTCATCATCGGATAAAACCGGAAGAGAAAAATTCAAATCATTGTTTTGAATTCGAGTAATGCCGTTTTGCAGAACAGAGATAGGCTGTTTTAATTTAATATGATAAAAAAGAGCGGCTGAAATCATAAAACCTCCCACAGGAAATATAATACAAGAAAGAATTTGGATAAGATTCAAAGCCGTTAGGATATACTGCTGGGAAGCGGTAGGTTTCGGTAAGGGAATAACCGTTCCGTCCGATAAAATTGCTATTCCGCCGGAAGGATATCGCTCTCGGATATTATTACACAAAATCCAAACGATTCCAAGCAAAAAAAGTGCTGTTATAACACAGAGAAAAGTCAAAATAAAAAAAGATTTTTTGAGTCCTGTCTTTTTTAAGCGTTCCATCGATAACCACACCCCCAGACGGTTTCAATATAGCTGTGCAGAGTATGTGCAGCAAATTTTGCCCGGATTTTTCTGATATGTTCCATTATGGTATCACTATTTCCGTCTCCGTCAATTCCCCATACAAGTTCATAGATTCGTTCTCTGTCGAATACCTGTCCAGCATTAAGAGATAAAAGTTCTACAATATCAAATTCTCGTTTTGATAGAGGAATGATTTGCTCATGGATAACAGCAGTTCGGGAAGAATAATCCAATGTCAATTCCTGAAAGAAGCGTACAACGGAGCGATTTTGCCGCCTCTGTTCCCGCCGAAGATGTGCAGCAATTCTTGCTCTAAGTTCGTCCAGGTCAAAAGGTTTTACAATATAGTCATCTGCACCGACCTGAAAGCCGATGATTTGATCGCTAGATTCTATTCGGGCTGTTAGAAATAAGATGGGACAGGTAATATAGCTGCGGATTTTTTGACATACTGTTAATCCATCCATTTCCGGCATATTGATATCAAGCAGAATTAAGTCAGGCTGGTAAGACAATTTTTTCAGTGCTTCATTTCCGCTATAGGCGGTCAGTATATCATAATAGGGAGAAAAGTAACTTACAATTATATCAACAATTCCTGGTTCATCATCTACAATAAGAAGTTTTTGCTTCATGGTATCACCTCCGATTTTTGTTTATATTTTTTATTATACCAGTAAAATCTCAAAAAACACTCAAATAGGAAGGAGAAATCTTTGCGGGAAGCCAAAATTTCTTGACTTTACTTGGGAAAATAGTAAAATAGAAATAACTTAAACTTTCTGCATCAAAACCAGTCAGAGGAAAAGGGATAATAAAAAGGGATGAAGTGGATAACTAATTTTGAAAAGGGAACGCTGGAGTGGAGAAGCGATCCCTTTCTGTTGTTAGAATTATGATAAATATGACAATTAAGGTTTAACAGAGATAATAGAAATCGTTTATAATTTGGAGGAATAATATGGAACAATTATTTATAACAAATTTAACAATAAATATGGAAAATATCTTGAAAGAAAATTTAACCTCATCAAGGAAGTCCCCCGCTTCTAAGCCGCCAAGGCGAAAGCAGTGGGTTGGGACTTCCTTGATGAGGTTAAAACGTGAATCTGCATTTGCAGCATTTAAAAGATGTTATATACGTGAACATTCGGATAAATATCCACAATTACAAAGGTATGTATTATTAGATATAGAAAAGAAAAAATGTTATAAAATAAAAGAAGAAAAATTATAATAGAGTGAAATGAAATATAGCTTATAAAAGAAAATTTTTTGCAGTGGAATAAAACAGCATATTTGGTTATTGTTTATCTATATAAAATATCTTAAGCAGATTTTTATTAATAATAGGTTTTAAAAGTAAATTTATTCTGTTATATAAAGGCAGAAAAGTTGTAAAGTTATATTTTGCATGGTATAATAGAAAACAAATAAGATGATTTGTAACAATAGGAAGAAGGAGGGAAGAAAGCAATAATTTTATAGTCACAATATTATAGATAAAAAGGAGAAGGTCTATGAAAAATTGGAAGAAGAGCATCAAAACAAAATTAATTGGAATCATTATATTTGTAATTATAGTAATTACGACAACGACATTAGTAGTGTCTTCTTTCCTCAATTATCGAACAACAATCGATACATTAAAGGATACTATGACAGAAGTAGTAAAAATTGCGGCTGGCAGAATACAAGAGGAAATCGATGGAAATAAGCGGCTTATCTATATGCTTTCTAAAAATCCAATTATTAGTGATCTTTCAATACCAATTGAAGAAAGATTTGCAGAATTAAAGACAGAAGCAGAAGTTCAGGGATTTATGCAGTATGGAATGACCGATAAGAATGGTTTTACCAGTGAAAATGGAAAAGATCTTTCCAGTTCAGCTTATTTTCAATATTGTAAAACAAATGGTCGAACCTATATTTCAGATCCTATTATTACAGGGGAAAATAGTGCAATTATTATATTAGCAGCTCCGATTATGGTAGATGGTGAATTTGAAGGAGTGGTTTTTTTCTGTGATGATGCATCTTCTTTAAGCAATGTAGTGGCAGAGGTTAAAGTAGGAGATCAGGGAACCACCAGCATTTTAAATAAATATGGAGAAACAATTGCATATCCAGATTATCAGTTTGTCTTAAATAAATATAACGGACAGGAAGAGGCAAAAGTAAATAAGAAATTAAAGGAATTGGCAAAAATAGAAGCAGATATGGTGGCCGGAAATGAAGGGGTAAAACGATATACTTTTGAAGGTAAGAAAAAGTATATGGCTTATACTTCTATTGCAGGCAGTGATGGATGGAGTATAGGAATTTCTGTTGTGCAGTCTGAATTTACCGGAAATATGATACAGGCAATTTTATTTAATATTTTAACTTCAATTGTAATAGCAACGATTATTATTATATTAACGATTCGAATATCTGCACAAATTGCAGAAGCAATTAAAAAGTGTACCGATCGTTTGGTTCTTCTTTCCCAAGGCGATTTACATACCAGTGTTCCAGAATTGGATACAGAGGATGAAACAGCAATATTACGGGATGCCATGCTTACTATGATTGAAAACTTAAATATGAATGTAAGCGATATTTCTTATCATTTGCAGGAATTAGCAGAGGGAAATGTCAATCTTAAAGTGACACAGAATTATATAGGAGATTTTAAAACATTAGAAGATTCGATGAAAAAAATTATTGAGTCTTTGTCAAGCAGTATGCGAAAGATTGGAGATAATGCAGAACATGTGGCAAATAGTGCAAAGCAGGTTTCCGATGGGGCACAGAATTTGCTGCAAGGTTCAGTCGATCAGTCTGCAGCCGTAGAGGAATTAGTAGCGACTGTAAGTGAAGTAAACGGACAGATTGAAAGCAATGCAAATTATGCCAGACAGGCAAATGAAGAGACGACAGAGGTTGGAAAAGATATAGAATTAAGCAATGAGCAGATGAAACTTATGGTACAGGCTATGGAAGATATTAGTCATAGTTCAGATGAAATTAGAAAGATTATTAATACAATTGAAGACATTGCTTCTCAGACCAATCTGCTTTCTTTAAATGCTTCAATAGAAGCAGCCCGTGCTGGTGAGGCAGGAAGAGGATTTGCAGTAGTAGCAAGTCAAGTTGGAAATTTAGCCGGAGAAAGTGCAACAGCTTCTCAGAGTTCTAAGAATTTAATAGAGAAATCGTTAGAGGCTGTCGAAAGAGGAATGAAAGTTGCCAATAAAACAGCGGAGATGTTAGAAACTTCTGTAAATAAAGCAAAAGTAGCAGCAGATATAGTAGAAAATATCTATGAGGCTTCGGAAAAACAGAAGGAATCTATGGATCAGATTTCTAGTGCAATTAATCAGATAGCAGATATAGTACAGCAAAATTCCAATATGGCAGAAAACAGTGCATTTTCTAGTGAAGAGTTGTCCAAATTGGCACAGGATCTAAAAGAACTGGTGGGAAGATTTAAGTTAGAAGATTAGGATCTAAAAGGATACCTAGTGCAGCGAGTAGGGAAAGTAACCTTCCCTACTCGATTTTTAACCTCATCAAGGAAGTCCCCCGCTTCTAAGCCGCCAAGGCGAAAGCGGT
>CAJUEI010000026.1 GCA_910585255.1 uncultured Lachnospiraceae bacterium | reverse complement strand
CGGAAGAAAGTTAGAAGCTCTTAAACTTCTGTCGATCCACTAGGATTTTTGCCATCTTCTGATGGCAAAAAAGGGGTGTGTTTAGCCCGCTGTACGGGCGAATTGCACCCCGTTCCGTCCGGTCGGATCCATCTATCCTCAGAAGTTTTAGAGCCTCTTACTTTCTGTAGAGCGGAACATTGCCGCTATACGGTACTCTGGCGTCCCCCAGCAAATATCCCCCCTATAACCATTGCCACTATACTATATCAGTCTATCCTCTCCCCCTTTTGCATCAATTCCCCAATCTCCTCCAAATCAAGATCCCGATACATCACTTCCAATACCACTTCTTCTTCCCCAAAATACTTCCGGCTCACCTCCGGCTTTAATACAACCTGAATCTCACACTCCCCTCTGTCCCAAAACAGCCAATTCTTTCTTCCCATATGAAAATAAAGCCTATCGCACACCTTCTGTATCTGTTCCTGATCCGTAACCTTAACCTGCCTATACACAGAAACATCTTCTTCCTCCCCTACTATCCCCATCTCCGTACCATTTCCAAAAATCCGCAAAGCCGCAATATCCTCTGCTTTTGGCTGCGTCCAGCAAACTACCTTCTCTAAAATCCCTATCTTTTCCAAATAATTCATCGATTCCGTCATAACAGGATAAAGCTGTACATCAAAGCTCCGATACTTTTCTCCTTCCTTTAAAACAAGGCACTCAATTCTCCCGACTATCGGATTATTCCGAACATCCTCTAAAGTAAGCTCCATCAATTCCTTTTGATAAATCTCCAAAAACTCTGCTCCATTCTCTTTTGACAATTTCTCTATCTTCGCTAATCCTTCTATCTCTACTTGTGCATTTCTATACTCCTCCCAAAAATACGCATACGATTTTTCTTTATACTCCTGTGACTGAAAAATCTTCTCCAGCAAAGGATATGCCTGATCCAACGGCATCATATAGGAACGTATCATCTCTCTTCCTCCCTTTAACCGCACTTTCAGATCAAAACTAATTCTCTCACCCATTGTCTGATAAGAATGAAACTCTGTTCCCAAGCTCATCAGTTCCCGGACAACCGGCAGCAATTCCCCGCTCAGCTCCATCTTTTCCATCTGATATGCGTCTGCCCGTATTGTTCTATATCCTCCTCTGTTATCTTCCAATAAGTAATACTCTCCATCTGAAATCCCGTCAATACTGATTGCTGCCGATTCCATTTTTTCCAATTTCGGGACATATCTATCATATCCAAATATATCACGCTGAAAAGCAAATACCAAGAATACTGCTGCCAGAATACTTCCAACCAACTGTATCTTATGAGAAAATATCCCTCGAATATCTGACTGATAAAGTACCTCTATTACCCCGTGCACCAATACCGCCGCAAATAAAATTCCAAATAAAGTCCATCCGACCTCTGCCACATTGGTAAGACTTGTAAAAATCCATCCTCCAACCATTGCAGAAGGAACTACCAGCAAAATACGAATCACCGGCTGAATCTTTCGAAACGCGATCGCCTTTCCCGCCATCTCACTAGAACGAATTTTATAAAAATACATCGCCAAACCAAGCAATAAAACTGCTACCAAAAAACACTGCACAAAATATAATTTAATAGAAACTTCACCATCTCTTAACTGAAGCTGATAGATAGCATCTCCGCCTAATAAACGACTCATCGTATTAAAAAATGCAGAAATCGGAGAAAATTTTGCTATACTCTCACCAAAATTCTGATACTGCATAGTATAGGTTCTAAAATAATCACAATAAGCAATAAAAATTCCATACAAAAAAACCATATAGAACTGAATAATTCCATTTAAAAACAGACATCCAAACATATTTCCGGCAAAAACCGATGCCAAAATCGCAGCATGATAAAGCAGCAGATAAAACAACACCTGAAGCCCAAATTCTCGAAACGCCACACTCCATAAAGAAGCATCCAGCGTAAAATAACTGCCTCCAATAATCATACTAATCAGAATTGTTACAAAATAAGGAACAATATAAATCAGCAGACCATTTAGATAAGATACCAAAAAAAGTTTCTCTCTCCGCACGGGTATACTATGATAAAAATCCACTCTATTTTTCTTATAGAGATAAGAAAAAGCAAATATCCCGCACAGTGTTGCCCCTACCACTGTAATCACGCACATCCACATATTTTCATATCCGATAATTTCCGCAAAACTTGCTTTCATCTGCCGGTTCCACATTTCTTCTGTTAAAGAAAGATATGCCTTTCTACTATCCAAAAGAATCAGCAGCACCACCGGAAAACTAATAAAAAACACCAAGATCGCCAATACCAGCAGCCACAGTTTTCGTCTCAGATCTTCCTGCATAAGTTTAAAAAATGAGATTTTTGATGTCATAACCGACTACCTCCGTTTCACTGATAAAGATTTCCTCCAATGACAATGGCAGCACTTCATAGAAAACCGGATTCAATTCTGCAGCCTGCCGTTCTATCTCCTCCTGCATCCCACGGATTGTTAAAGTATACAGCTGTCCTCTCTGATCCTTCCGAATTACTTCCACTCTCTGCTCAATCAATGCAATATCCTCTGGATTGGAAAATACACACTGCAGCTTATGAATATTGCATTTCATATCTTCCAAATCCTTTGACAGCAGAATCCCGCCCCTATGCAGCAATCCCACATGATCACAGATATCCTCTAATTCCCGCAGATTATGAGAAGCAATAATCGGTGTCATCCCTCTCTCTTCCATCTCATTGACAAATATACTTTTCACCGCCTGCCGCATCACCGGGTCTAATCCATCAAATGTCTCATCACAAAGCAAATATTTTGTATTTGCACAAATTCCCATTAAAACAGAAAGCTGCTTTTTCATCCCTTTTGAAAACGTATGAATCTTCCTTCTTGTCTCCAATCCAAAACGTCCCAGCAATTCTCTGCACTTTCCCTCATCAAATGCCGGATAAACCGTCCGATAATATCGAAGGATATCATCTGGCGTCCCTGTAGAAAAATAATACTGATCATCCGAAATATAAAAAATCTTTTCCTTTGCCTGTTCATTCTCATACACAGGAATCCCGTCCACTAATATCTTTCCTTCATCCGGTTTTAATACCCCGCACATCATCCGCATAAAAGTACTTTTTCCGGCACCGTTCGTTCCAATCAGTCCGAATACACTTCCCTCCTGAATAGTAGCACTGATATCGTCCACTGCCAGAATCTTATCAAAATTCTTTTTCACATGAACTGCCTCAATCATGCTCTACCTCCTTTTTCATACTCTCTTTTCCTTCTACATACTCCTCTTTTTCTACATTCCTCCCAAAATCTTCCTCCCCGTCTCTCTTTCCTTGTTCTCCTTCTTTCCTTTCAAATTCACGCTCTTCTTTTTCCCTGTCCCTGTATCCTTCTGCTTTTTCACTCTCTCCCGTTTTCTTTCTCATTTCCCTCTGTTCTTTTGCTTTCCGATAGCACTCTCTTATTTTAGCAAGCAATTCCTCCTCACTGATACCCAGACTTTCTGCCCTTACTGCAAGTTTCTGCACCTCCGAAAACACTTGTGCCTTTTCTCCATCCTTCCACTCCGTATCCGGCGAAACATAATTTCCTCTTCCTTTCACTGTATAGAGATAGCCATTTGCCTCCAATTCTGCATATGCCCGCTGAATCGTATTCGGATTAATCGACAGTTCAATCGCAAGTGCCCGAACGGAAGGCATCTTACTGTCCGCTTCCAATATTCCTTTTACAATTAAGCTCTGCAGTTTCTCTCCCACTTGCTCATATAAAGGTCTTTTATCCCGATAATCCAATATAATCATTGCCTACTCCTTTCCCAACATTTTCAACATTCCCTTATTCACTTTTTCCACTCAAGCCCAATCATTCCCTACCAATACAGCCCTATCCGTATGGTATGTATTAAATGCATCTAGTGTATTAAATCTCTTAATACACTTAGATAATACTTCATTTCACCATAATTGTCAACCACTTTTTAAAAAATCCGTCCTATTTTCTCCTTGTATTCTACTGCCAAATATGCTATATTAAAAACAGAAAAGGAACAACCGCCCACAAAGTGGTTGACCCCGAATAGAACATAGAATTCCACCCGTCTACTGGTCAAAGTTTTGGGGTGGTTTTCTATGCTAACACACTAATGACAAATCAAATAAATAAATGTCAGCAGTGACAGAAGGAACATTCCAAAAGCCATCAGGTCTTTAAAATCATATCTCATCTGCACCACCCCCATTCTATGTAGAATAGAGGTCAAACCACCCCCTCTAAAAAAATATAAACTCTAAAACAAAACTATATATCAAATAACTTCCAAGCCCTAATTATTTATTTCCTCTTAAAAATTCATCCCATTTCTCCTTGTATTCTGCTGCCAAATATGCTATATTAAAAACAGAAAAGGAACAACCGCCCACAAAGTGGTTGACCCCGAATAGAACATAGAATTCCACCCGTCTACTGGTCAAAGTTTTGGGGTGGTTTTCTATGCTAACACACTAATGACAAATCAAATAAATAAATGTCAGCAGTGACAGAAGGAACATTCCAAAAGCCATCAGGTCTTTAAAATCATATCTCATCTGCACCACCCCCATTCTATGTAGAATAGAGGTCAAACCACCCTGTAACACGATCGCTCCATATCTCTATCATAACACATTCTAATTTCTTTTTCCATTACTTTAATACAAATGTTCCAAATCAACCAAAACAAACCATCCCCCTTTAGAAAAAACATAAACTCCAAACTAAAAACCATCTGTACATTGTGGAAAAAAACAGCCAGAGTGCGGTATGGCAACACAGTGACTTCGGAGGAAAGTTAGAAGCTCTTAGACTTCTGTCGATCCACTAGGATTTTTGCCATTCCCGAATGGCAAAAAAGGGGTGTGTTTAGCCCGCTACACGGGCGAATTGCACCCCGTTCCGTCCGGTTAGATACACCTAGATTCAGAAGTCTTAGAGCTTCTACCTTTCCGCAGAGCGGAACTGTGCTGCCATACCACACTCTGGCGTCCCCCCCATTCCATATGCCGATTCATCCCCTCCCCCCTAAAACTCCCGCATAATCCCCTGAGAAATCTCCTGTATCTGCTCAATCTTCCTCATATCCCCTTCTGCCTTAAACTGCACAGCCAACCGATTAATCTCCGTTACCATCTCCTGAGTCCGAAGAAACTTCTCAACCAAATGCAGTTTCTCCTCATACCCAGTCAAAATCTTATCACACCGCTTAATCATATCATACACACTCTGTCGGCTAATCCCATGTTCCTGTGCCACCTCACTCAATGAAAAATCATTCAGCACCACCTCTTCATAGATCCCCTTCTGATGCTCCGTCAAAAGCTCCCCATAAAAATCATATAAAAATGTCTGTTCCACAATCCTTTCCAAAGCAAACTCCATCCCCTTCTCTTAAACTCTCCCATTACCAAAAACTTATAAAAAGCTATAAAACAAACTTTTATGTCCCCCCTTAAAAAACTCCAAAAATTCAAATCCGCACTCCAGCATTTTCTCCTCCCCAAAAACTCCCTTTTCAACCTACATATAGATCCCCTTCGGCTGCACCAACTTAGGACGATACCCACCTACATCAAGAGCCTCCACAATCTCCTCTTTATGTTCCATCCCAAAAGCTTCCATTGTAATCCGAAGCTCCACAGCCGCATTTCGATTAATACTAACAAACTGGTTATGCTCCAATTTAATAATATTCCCCTGCAGCTCTGCAATAATCTGGGAAACCTTTACCAATTCTCCAGGCTTATCCGGCAAAAGCACCGAAACGGTAAAAATTCTTCCCCTCTGAATCAGCCCATTCTGCACAACAGAAGACATCGTAATCACATCCATATTCCCACCGCTTAAGATCGCCACAATCTTTTTATTCCGAACATCTAACTGCTTTAAAGCCGCAGCCGTAAGCAGACCGGAATTCTCCACAATCATCTTATGATTTTCCACCATATCCAAAAAAGTAACGATCAATTCCTCATCCGGCACCGTAATAATTCCATCCAAATTCTCCTGAATATAAGGAAAAATCTGACTCCCCGGCGTCTTTACTGCTGTTCCGTCTGCAATCGTATTTACACTAGGAAGCGTTACTACCTCTCCCTTTTCAAGCGAAGCCTGCATACAAGCTGCTCCCTTAGGCTCTACTCCAATCACTTTAATCTTAGGATTCAACAATTTTGTCAAAGTAGAAACCCCGGTTGCCAATCCGCCCCCTCCAATCGGCACAAGAATATAGTCTACTGTAGGAAGCTCCTTAAAGATCTCCATCGCAATCGTTCCCTGCCCGGTCGCTACATCCAAATCATCAAACGGATGAATAAACGTAAATCCTTCCTCTTCCGCTTTCTGAAGTGCATAAGCACACGCCTCATCATAGACATCTCCATACAAAATAACCTCTGCCCCATACCCTTTAGTACGATTCACCTTAATTAACGGCGTAGTAGTCGGCATTACAATTACGGCACGGCATCCATAAGCCTTTGCCGCATAAGCAACCCCCTGTGCATGATTCCCTGCTGAAGCAGTAATCAATCCCTTTTTTCGCTCTTCCTCACTTAATGTACTAATCTTATAATAGGCACCTCTTAATTTATAAGCCCCTGTCATCTGCATATTTTCTGGCTTAAAATATACCTTATTCCCAGTCATTTTAGAAAAATAATCACTATAAACCAGCTTTGTCTCCAATGTCACCTGTTTTACAATTTCACTTGCTTCCTCAAATTTCTCTAAAGTCATCATACTATTCCTCTCCTCTGTGTTCTCTACATCCTGTTTAAAATCCAAAAACTTCTTCCAAAGACTTTTGACTCTTAACTCTTGACTCCTGACTCCTAATTCTTTTTTATTTTATTCCTCTTTCTTTCCATTGTCAAACAGTGCATGGACAAAATCATAAGCATGAAACTTCTGCAGATCGTCAATCTTTTCTCCTACTCCAATATATTTTACCGGAATCCCATACTCCGACTGAATCGCTACTGCAATTCCCCCCTTTGCCGTCCCGTCTAATTTTGTAAGAATAATTCCTGTAATATCCGCTGCTTCCTTAAACTGCTTTAATTGGGAAAGGGCATTTTGTCCGGTCGTCCCATCCAACACAACCAAAGTTTCCCGATAGGCATCTGGATATTCCCGTGTAATCACCCGGTCAATCTTTTTTAATTCCTCCATCAGATTCTTTTTATTATGCAGCCGTCCCGCTGTATCACAGATCAGCACATCTGCATGACGGGACTTTGCTGCCGCAATCGCATCAAAGATCACGGCTGCCGGATCGGAACCCTCCTGCTGTGCAATCAGATCGACATTGGCCCGATGTGCCCACTCCGCAAGCTGCTCAATCGCCGCTGCCCGAAATGTATCCGCTGCCGCCACAATCACTTTTTTTCCGTCATCTTTTAACTGTCCCGCCAGCTTTCCAACTGAAGTAGTCTTTCCCACTCCATTGACTCCTATTACCAGCACAATTGATTTTTGATGTTCAAATTCATAGGCATTTTCTCCTAAGTCCATCTGCTCCGCAATGCTGCTGATTAAAAGTTCTTTACAGGCTCCGGGATCTTTAATTCGGTTTTCCTTTACCTTTACCTTTAATTTTTCCATAATTGCTGTAGTCGCATTAATTCCAATATCTCCCATAATTAAGGTCTCTTCCAGTTCTTCATAAAAATCATCATCTATACTGGAAAATCCATTAAAAATAGAATCTACGCCAGCCACAATATTATCTCTGGTCTTAGCAAGCCCCGCCACAAGCCTTCCAAAAAACCCTTTCTTTTCACCCATTTTCGAAGTCCCCCTTCTATCATTCTAGTTTAGTCTTTTTTTATTTTTATCCTAAGCTTTTCTAATCTACAAATTTAGTCTCTTTACTCTTACTTTTATTATTCCAATTCTTTTTCTGTCTCTTCCTGCAGTTCTTCTTGAAGTCAACGGAAATTCGGAATCCACTCCGCTACTTCCTCATAATCCTATGCTGCTATCGCAGCTTGTCAGATGAGGCTTACACCCCCCAACCCACCGCTTTCGCCTTCGTGGCTTAGAAGCGGGGGACTTCCTTGATAGGTTAAATCTACTGAAACCAATGTAGAAACCCCCTTCTCCTGCATCGTAATTCCATAGAGCCGATCTGCCGCTGCCATTGTGCCTTTCCGATGTGTAATAACAATAAATTGTGTCGATGCCGTCAGCTTATGCAGATACTCTGCATACCGCCCTACATTCGAATCATCTAAAGCTGCCTCAATTTCATCTAACAGACAAAACGGAGAAGGTTTTAAATTCTGAATGGCAAATAATAGTGCAATCGCTGTTAAAGCCTTTTCTCCTCCAGAAAGCTGCATCATATTCTGCAGTTTCTTTCCAGGAGGCTGAGAAATAATCCGAATCCCTGCCTCCAAAATATCTTCCTCTTCTACTAAGGAAAGTGTACCGGTTCCGCCTCCAAATAATTCCTGAAAGACCTGATTAAATTCTATCTGAATCTCTTGAAATTTTTCCAAAAACTGTTCCCGCATCCCACGATCTAATTCCTCTATAATTCGGATCAGAGTGTCCTCCGCTTCTGTTAAGTCCTGATGCTGCCCCTTTAAAAACAGATAGCGTTCAGAAACTTCTTTAAAATCTTCAATTGCATTGACATTGACCACTCCAAGATTTCGAATCTGTGTCTTTAAAGAAGCAATCTGCTTCTTTCTCTCTAAAAGCCCAATCTCTGTTTCCTTTAAAAATGCAGCCGCTTCTGTCTGTGTCAGTTCATATTCGTTCCAGATATAATTAACACTATTCAGCAGATTTTCTTCCAGCTTTTCTTTCTGATTCAACAGACGAAAGTGTTCTTTTTCCAGCCTTACAATCTGATCCGTTAATTCCTCTCGTGCCTGCAGTCCCTTTTTTTGCTGTTCTATTAACCGTTCTTTTTCTAAATTCACCGCTTCTACTGTCTTTTTTTGTGCTTCTAATTGTCTGTCTGCCTCTAAAATCTGCTGTTTTATCTTTTCAATCTGAAGTTCTTTCCCTTGAATCTTCTGTACCGCCTGTTCTGTATGATCTGCCAAAGCAGCCTGTTCCTCTGTCAGCTTTTGGATCTCTTTTTGAATCCGCTTTTTATTTTCAGCAGCAAATGCCGTCTTCTGACAGCCAGAAGAATACTCCATATGAATTTCTTCTAAAAGATGTCCCTTTTCACTTTCTTCTTTCCGCAGAGCCTCTGTTTCTTTTATTATTTGACGAATAGCTATCTCTAACTGCTGGTTTTCCTGCTCCTGACAAATTAACTGCTGATTTAACTGCTGCAGATTCTTTTGAATCTCTAATATCTGCTGTTCAATTGCCTTTCCTTCTTTTATATAAGACTGATATTTCTCCGTCTTTGCCGCTTTTTCCTGCCGGGCACGTGTTAATTGGATTTCTTCCGTATTTTGTATAATATAATTTTCCTGAAGCATTTGTTGATTCTGTTTTTGTATCTCTTGGTTCTCTCCGTCTTTTTCAAGTCCCTCTCGAATCGACTTCTGTATCCGTTCCAGATCTTGACCAATTCCCGCTTCTTTCTTTTCCAGTTCCTCAATTTCTCTCCTCCTGCTTAACAGGCTGCTGCTGTTTTTAAAAGTTCCTCCTGCTATCGATCCGCCCGCACTAAGCAGTTCCCCTTCCAAGGTAACAATTCGAAGGGTATGCTGAAATTTTCTTGCCAATGCTAAAGCATGCTCCATCTGATCTACCACAAGAACCCTTCCTAACAGGTGAGTAACCACTTTTTGGTATGCTGCATCCGCCTCTGCCAAATCACTGGCAAGTCCAATTACACCCGGTTCCTGAAAGACAGCCTGATTGGAAAATGTCTGTATCTTCCCCATTCCATCTAACGGCAAAAAGGTAGCCCGTCCATACCGATTCTTTTTTAAATATTCAATCAGCTCCTTTGCTGTCTGCTCCTTATCAGTTACAATATTTTGAATACTGCCGCCCAATGCAATCTCAATCGCTGTCTCATAACGCTTTTCGGTCTGAATAATATCTGCTACCACTCCGATAATCCCGTGTTGGCTTTTCTTTTGCTCCATCACCTTTCGAATACTGCTTCCATATCCCTCATAGCGTTCCGTCAGATTTCTTAACGACTCCAAATTTGAATGTATTCTGTGAAACTCCTGCTGCAGGCGATTTTTCTGCTCTTCCCATTCTAGTCTCTGCTTTTGTTCTTCTTCTGCCTGCTGCTGCAAAGAAGCTTGACTCTCTTCTAATTTTTTTATTGTATCAGAAATCTGATTCAGTCTCTTTTCACAGGCGGCAATCGATTCCTCCTCTGCTGCCTCCTGACTTTTAAACTGCAGTATTCTGCCGCTTAATTCCGCTTTTCGAAGCTGGATCTGCTCTAACATGGTCTCATAACGCTGTACCTTTGTCTTTACCGCTGCTTTTTCATTTAACAGTGTAATAATATGGTTTCGATTGTCTGTTTCAGCCTTACTTCCTCTCTCAATCTGTTCTAATAGCTGCTCCCGCTCCGCCTGTATCTGCTTCTGTCTCTCTTTAACCTCTGATAAGGTTTGATCTACAGCGATCTGTTCTTTGGTATAGCGGTCTTCTTCCTGCCATTGTTCTTTTAAGGTCTGTTCTATCTGCTGAATCCGAAGTGTGGTATTCTCGTCCTGTTGCTGTATACTGTGGATCTGCTCCTCCAGCAAGCGAATCTCATTTTCCGCCTTTTCTGATTCCATCTGTATCTTTGTTATCTCTGTCTTTAAGGCTTCCGAAGACTCCTGCTTTTTCCTTAACTGTTCTTCCAACTTTTCATACTGTATTTTCCCCTGCTCCTGCTCTTTTTTTACTCCCTTTAAATCATGTTCTGCAGTTTTGCACTTCTCTTCTAACTCAGCGATCTGTTCTTTTAGATGTCTGCTCTCCAGTAAAAAAGCATTGATATCCTGCAGTTTTAATTCTTCCTTTAACCGCAGATATTCCTTGGCAGTCTCTGCCTGCCGTTCCAATGGACCTACTTGTTTTTCCAATTCCGAAAGAATATCTTCTACACGAGTCAAATTTTGCTTTTCTGCATCCAATTTCCGCAGTGCTTCTGCTTTCCGGCGTTTAAATTTTACGATTCCTGCCGCCTCGTCAAAAAGCTCTCTCCGCTCCTCCGGTTTTCCGCTTAAGATTCGCTCAATCTGCCCTTGTCCAATAATCGAATAGCCTTCTTTTCCGATTCCGGTATCATAAAATAATTCATTTATTTCCCGCAGCCGGCAGGCATTACCATTTATCTGATATTCACTCTCTCCAGAACGATAGACTCTTCTAGAAACCGTAACCGTATCATAGGCAACAGCAAGCTGATGGTCAGAATTATCAATGGTAAGTGCTACATAGGCAAATCCCAAAGCTTTTCGATTTTCCGTACCGGAAAAAATAACATCTTCCATTTTTGCCCCGCGAAGCTGCTTGACACTCTGCTCCCCTAACACCCAGCGAACAGCATCTGCCACATTGCTTTTCCCGCTGCCGTTTGGTCCTACAATCCCAGTAATCCCATTATGAAATTCAAATACAATCTTATTTGCAAATGACTTAAAACCCTGCACTTCAATGCTTTTTAAATACATCCTTTTTCACGCTCCATCAGTATCGCATGGTATGCTGCTTCCATCTCTGCTGCCTTTTTTGTTTTGCCGGAGCCGCTTCCAATTACCCGATTTCCTAAAACCGCATTGACCTCATAGTGCTTATTGTGATCAGGTCCTTCTTCTTTTACCAGCCGATAGACCAAATTTTCTTTTGATTTACTCTGTACAATCTCTTGGAGAATCGTCTTGCTGTCATAAAAAAGTTGTTTGTGCTCAATATCCGTTAAAATAAATTTATGAATAAATTCTTTTGCACTTGCAAATCCGCCGTCTACATAGATAGCACCTATTAAAGCCTCCATTGCATCGGAAGTGACAGAAGCTCGTCCTCTTCCTCCGCCATTCTCTTCTCCATTGCCCAGCAAAAGATACTCTCCTAAATTCAATTCCTTTGCACAAAGAGCCAATGTCGGCTCACATACAATACTGGCTCTTATTCGCGTTAATTCTCCTTCCGGCTTTTTGGGATACCATTTATAAAGTGCTTCACTTACGGTAAGCTCCAATACCGCATCTCCTAAAAATTCTAACCGTTCATTACACTCTAACCTCTCCCGTTTATGTTCATTGAGATAAGAACTATGTGTCATGGCTCTTTTTAAAAGTTCTTTATCCCGAAAAGAATATACTATCTTTTTTTCCAATGTGGATAAGTCCTTCCACATAAAGTCCGCCTCCTTGTTGTCATGAATATAAGGACAGTCCTATAATACATTCCGCATTATAGAACTGTCCTGCTTACCCTTTCAAATCTTTCAAACCATACCCATTAATTTACCGCATTTTTAATCTGTTCTACTGCATCGCCTACGGACTCAATCTGCTCTGCCACTTCAGTCGGAATTTCAATATCAAATTCCTCTTCAATTCCCATAATAATCTGATATACATCCAAAGAATCGGCTCCTAAATCGTCAATAAACTTTGAATCCATGGTAATTTCGTCCTTATCGCAATTTAATACTTCCTGAATAATTTCCTGTAACTTTTCAAATTCCATAACTGCCTACTTCCTTTCTATCTTTTCAACACGATTCTAAATTAAGACTTCTCGATTATACTAACCCTCATCCTGTATCAGGTTCTTTTTAATTTTTTCGTTTATCTGCTGTTCCTTAAACGTAATACATTGAATAATCGAGTTTTTTACTTCTTTTGCTTTTGAACTTCCGTGTGTCTTTACCACTAATCCTCGTAATCCCAATAGTGGTGCTCCGCCATATTCACTGGCATCAAAAGATTTTAATGTCTTCTTTACCGCTGGTTTTACTAAGAGTGCCCCTATCTTTGCACGCACCGTACTCATCAGCCCCTGCATCAGCATGTTTTTAAACATACTTCCTACACCCTCATATAATTTTAAAATCACATTTCCCACAAAAGCCTCACATACAATCACATCTGCATATCCATTTGGTATTTCTCTTGCTTCAATGCTTCCAATAAAATGAATATCCGGGCAGTTTTTTAAAAGCGGAAAGGTGTCCTTTACCAATGCATTTCCCTTTTCTTCTTCTGCACCAATATTTACAATTGCTACGGTTGGATTTTTCTTACCGATTACATTCTCCATATAGATCGATCCCATCTTGGCAAACTGCAAAAGATGAGATGGTCTGGCGTCTACATTTGCCCCGCAGTCAATCAATAGTGATACTCCTTTAGAAGTCGGAATTAACGGGGCAAGCGGCGGACGTTCTACCCCTTTAATTCTCCCGACAATCAGCTGCCCGCCAACTAAAATAGCTCCTGAGCTGCCTGCCGATACAACCGCATCTGCCTCTCCATTTTTAACCATATTCATCGCAACTACAATTGATGAATTTTTTTTCTTTCGAATTGCCATTACTGGTGGTTCTTCTGTTGCAATTACTTCTGGTGCATGCACCACTTGTATCCTTCCTTTGGGATAAGTATACTTTGCTAATTCCTTCTCCACCTGTTCCTGAATCCCGACTAAGACTACTTCTATCCTGTCTCTTTCGGATACGGCTTCCACTGCTCCTTTTACAATTTCTCCGGGAGCATAATCTCCACCCATAGCATCTACAGCAATTCTTACTTTCTCTGCCATGTACTCTTCCTCCACACAGTTCCTGTTACCTAAACCTATAATACTAAATACATTTTCCCATGTCAACAGAAAAAAGAAAAATAAAGACCTCTCACTTATGTGAAAGGTCTTTTGGTTTGTTTTCATACTTAATCAACAGTAATAATTTCTTTTTTATTGTAGGAACCACAAGCCTTACATACTCTATGAGGCATCATTAATTCTCCACACTTGCTGCACTTAATTAAATTTGGAACGCTCATTTTCCAATTTGCTCTCCGGCTGTCTCTTCTGGCTTTTGAAGATTTATTCTTTGGACAAATAGACATTTTTACACCTCCTTATTGTTGCAGATAATCTGAGATTATCTGTTATAAATTCTGAAAGATATCACGGATTTTTGCCATTCGTGGATCCAACTCCGTGTTATCGCAGTCACAAGTTGTATGGTTGAGATTTGTACCACATTTATTGCAGATTCCTTTGCAGTCTTCTTTGCAAAGGACTTTCATCGGCAAATTCATCAATACTTCACCGTAAACAAAACGGTCTACATCCAGGTTGTTTCCACTTATAAAGTTAGTTTCGTCAAGAGCTTCGATTCTTTGCTGTTCTGTTTTGTTTATATCAAACTCCCGTGAGAAGTTGATAGATATATCCTGCAGAACGGGTTCTAGGCAGCGGTCACAACGCATCTGTAGGGTAAGAGAAAATGCTGTTTCCAGTAAGATTTTTTTCTGTCCTATGCTTGTAAAGTTCATCTGAAATGGCTGTTTTTTTACAATTTTATAGGTGCCTACTTTTGTTTTGTACCAATCCGGCTGATAGATTACTTCGATTGAGCGGGTTTTGCCTTCGCTTTGAATCGACTCTAGTTCTAACTCTAGCTCTGATAAATTAATCTGCATTTGCTCTCCTTTTTTTGGATCACATTCGCACACTCGTATTATTATACCTATTGGTGTGGGAATTGTCAATATTAAAATTTAAAAATGTGGATGTGGGGGAGGAGTTGTGCGGGGGAGGACGCCGGATTTTTATGTTGGGTTCTCCCTGCTGCTCCGCTCTGCGGAAACGAAGAAGTTCTAAGTGTTCTGTATCTGGGTTCATCCTTCCGGTGCGACCGGCACTTGATACGCCATCCATGGCTAGTCAAGTGCCTTTGTCGGGCGTCCATGCCCGCCAATCGCTGGGAATCGAACAGAACACAAAGAACTTCTAGGTTTCCTCCGAAGTCGCTGCAAAGAGAACCCAACATAAAAATCTGGCTGTTTCTTGGCTGACAGTATGTTTCTTATTTAGTCAAGGTCATCTGCTGGGTATATCTTCTTATATTTAGCTTAGGATATTTATTTCCTAGTTTTGCTTAAATCGTTTGTTAGGTATCTATTTTCTAGTTCTGTTGGGTTTTATTTTACTAATGCAACGGTTTCTCTTGCAATTGCTAATTCTTCATTTGTTGGGATTACCATTACGGTTACTTTGGAATCTGGAGTGGAAATTACAATTTCTTCTCCTCTCTTTCCGTTTGCTTCTGCATCTATTGTAATGCCTAGATATTCTAAGTTTTTGCAGATTAATGCCCGAACTTGTCCGTCATTTTCTCCTACGCCTGCTGTAAATACAATAGTGTCAACTCCGTTCATGGCTGCTGCATAGGCTCCGATATATTTGATTACACGATAAGCAAAGACATTGATGGCATTTCCTGCATAGGTGTTTCCTTCTTTTTCTGCCTG
Source organism: uncultured Lachnospiraceae bacterium (assembly GCA_910585255.1). GTDB lineage: Bacteria > Bacillota > Clostridia > Lachnospirales > Lachnospiraceae > MGBC114844. Next base: position 9,903 of record CAJUEI010000026.1, on the reverse strand, counting down.
CTCTAAATCTCTAAAGTCACTGGATAAGCCTTTGGATAAGCCAAATACACCGGATTTTTTGTTTAATACATTCATTACACCTGCAATGTCTAGGTTTTCTTTTTTGGATAAGTATTCCATAATTGCTGGATCGATATCTCCAGAACGGGTGCCCATTACTAAGCCCTCTAATGGAGTTAAGCCCATTGACGTGTCTACACATTTTCCATTCTTTACGGCTGAAAGGGAAGCACCGTTTCCAAGGTGGCATACGATGGTTTTCATACTGTTGTAATCTTTATTTAAAATTTCTGCTGCTCTTTTGGAGACATAGCTGTGGCTGGTTCCGTGGAACCCGTATCTTCTTACTTTGTATTTTTCGTAATATTCATATGGCAGTCCGTACAAATATGCTTCTTCCGGCATGGTCTGATGGAAAGCTGTATCAAATACACCTACCATTGGAGTAGACGGCATTAATTCTTTACATGCATTGATACCGATTAAGTTTGCCGGATTGTGGAGAGGTGCCAAATCGTTGCACTCTTCAATTGCTTTTAAGACTTCTTCGGTTAAAATTACACTGGAAGCAAATTTTTCTCCTCCGTGAACGACACGATGTCCTACTGCTCCTACTTCGTCAAGATTCTTGATTACACCGGTTTTTTCATTCATCAGGGCGTCTAAGACCATCTGGATTGCTTGTTTATGAGTAGGCATAGAAGCGTCTGTGGTTTCTTTTTCTCCGCCTGCCGGCTGATATACTAATCTTCCGTCAATACCGATTCTTTCACATAACCCTTTTGCTAATACGGCTTCTGTATCGGAATTAATCAGCTGGAATTTTAACGAAGAGCTTCCGCAATTGATAACTAAAATATTCATTTTTATCCTCCATCTCATTCATTTGGTTTCCTGGTTTTTCTGTTTTGGGAACGGCAAATGATTGGTTTTTATTTCTTTTATTTTCTTTCATTAACGATTTTTTAATAGTTTTGTGTCTGTGCCTGAACTGCTGTAATTGCTACTACTCCTACAATATCTTCTGCACTGCATCCACGGGATAAGTCATTTACTGGCTTTGCAATTCCCTGTGTAACTGGTCCGTAAGCTTCTGCTTTTGCCAGTCTCTGTACTAATTTATAACCGATATTTCCTGCATCTAAGTCTGGGAATACTAATACATTGGCTTTTCCTGCTACTGGACTATTTGGTGCTTTCGAGCTTCCTACACTTGGAACGATAGCAGCATCTAACTGTAATTCTCCATCTACTTTTAAATCTGGGTAGGCTTCTTTTGCCAGTTTGGTTGCTTCTACTACTTTGTCTACATCGGCATGTTTTGCACTGCCCATAGAGGAATGAGAAAGCATAGCAACGATTGGCTCTTCCTGTACTAATAATTCAAAAGATTCTGCAGAAGATTTTGCGATTGCTGCCAATTCTTCTGGATTTGGATTCTGATTTAAACCAGAATCTGCAAATACAAAAGTTCCGTTGCTGCCATACTCACAGTTTGGAACGACCATTAAGAAAAATGCAGATACTAACTTAGTTCCTGGTTTTGTCTTGATAATCTGCAGGCAAGGACGCAGTGTATCTGCTGTGGAATGACAAGCACCGGAAACTAATCCGTCTGCATCTCCATTTTTAATCATCAGACAGCCATAGTAAGCATAATCTTTTAACATCGTTGCTTTTGCCTGTTCTGGTGTCATACCTTTTGCTTTCCGCAGTTCTACAAACAAGTCAATGTATTCCTGTGTCTTTTCATAGGTGTTCGGATCGATAATCGTAGCCTTTGAGATATCCAAACCTTCGCTATTCTTTGCTACTTCTTCTGGAGTACCAATAATAATCAGATTCGCAATATCTTCTTTTAAAATCTGCTCGGCTGCTTCAAATGTTCTTCTGTCCATAGACTCCGGCAATACAATTGTCTTTTTGTCTGCTCTTGCTCTTTCTTTAATTACATCAATAAAACCCATAATAAATAACTCCTTTCGTTTATGTACCTAATTTTTATAGCTGCATCTAGTACAATAACGTCCTGTTCTACATGCACGGATATTGTTATTATATCTCAAAAAATTTTTACGTACAAGGCTATTTTCAATTTTTTTCGTTTTTCTACACTTGATTTTTTTTACAATCTATGTTATGGTCTTGAAAAATCACTTCTGAAAGGCTGGCAGAATACTTATGAAAGTTGTAGGATTAATCGCAGAATATAACCCCTTCCATACCGGACATCTCTTTCATATAGAAGAAGCAAAGCGGCTTAGTCAAGCCGATTTTGTCTTGGTTCTTATGAGCGGAGATTTTGTACAGAGAGGAACTCCCGCTTTATTCGACAAATATACTCGAGCAGAAATGGCTCTTTTATCTGGAGCAGATGCAGTAATCGAACTGCCTGTCCGCTTTTCCTGTGCAAGTGCAGAATATTTTGCATCTGGTGCTGTTTTTTTGCTTCAAGAATTAGGCGTCATTGACTTTTTATGCTTTGGAAGTGAATGTGGCAATTTAAGTCTATTACAGTCTGCCGCAGAGGCTCTGACAGAAGAATCTTCTGCTTTTCAAAAAAAACTGCAGACCTTTTTAAAACAAGGTCTCTCCTATCCGGTATCTAGAAGTAAAACCTTTTGTGAAATTTTTTCGGAAAAATTTTCTTCCGAAATCCTACATTCCCTTCTCTCTGAACCCAACAATATCCTAGCCCTAGAATATTTAAAAGCACTAAGACAGATAGAAAGCCCTATCCTTCCGCTTACTTTAAAAAGACAGCAGGCAGGCTATCACGATAAAACACTTTTTTCTGCCTTTGCATCTGCTAGTGCTCTGCGGGACAGAATTATCCGCTCTGATTTAGAAGCGGTTGTTCCTTATATCCCAAAACCTGCCATTTCTGTTTTTAAAAGAGAGTATCTTCACTCTTTTCCCATACAGACAGATGACTTCTCCCTGCCTCTTTATTATAAAATCCGCTCTCATCTTGAAACAGGCTCTCCTCTCTCTGTTTATCAGGATATCTCATCTGATTTAGAAGCAAGAATTTTTCATAAACTGCCCCAATTTACTTCCTTTGAATCATTTGCTATGTTATTAAAAACAAAACAATATACCTTGACCAGAATTTATCGCTGTCTGCTTCATATTTTACTCAATATAAAAAAAACCGCTGCTCCTTCTATCAAACCCAGCCTTTCCTATTGTCCTAAAACTGCCGTCCCTACGCATCTGCTTTTCTGTATTCCCTCCTATGCCAGACTGCTTGGATTCCGCAAGTCCTCTTCTGCTCTGCTAACAGCAATAAAAACCCGCTCCCGCATCCCGCTTATTACCAAAACAGCAGATGCACAGACCATTCTCACAGATAAACAATCTCCCGCCTTAACAGATCCTTTTTCTCTTTTTCAACAGGATCTGTTCGCTGCGGATCTCTACCAAAAAACACAAGAGCTAAAGTTTCATACCACTCTCCCCAATGAATTTACCCATCCTCTTATTGTTATTCCATAACAAGTTGTCTAGGCTCCCCTCCAAACGGTCTAGACTTCCGTCCTCCAATCTTATGTTCTAATTGCCCTGCCTCCAAAAATATGCTATAATATCCTATAAATTCTATTCTTTTAGAGAGGAAACCATTATGCCGCAAGACGAATTTATACAAAAATCTTATCATACAAACAACCCTATCTTCTTATCCCTATATGTCTATAACGTAGGATTTCAAACATGTGATCCCAACCACACATGGGGTCCTGGTATCCGCAACCACTATCTGATTCACTATATCCATACAGGAAAAGGCTATTATAAAACAGGAGAACAAACCTTTCTTCTAACAAAAGGAGATGCCTTTTTAATCTATCCTGAAACAGAAGTATCCTACTACGCCGATGAAAAAGATCCCTGGGAATATTACTGGGTCGGCTTTCACGGAACAGATGCGGCTGCCCTAATCCATGCAACCGACTTTTCAAAAGAAAACCCTGTCTTCTACAACTGTACATCCAGAGAACAAATCCGTAACTGCTTCCTAGAAATCTATCAATCCCGCGGCAATACCCTAGCCGACAACACCAAAATGACAGGTTCCCTCTACCATGCTCTATCCCTATTTATCCAAGACTCCACCACCAAACAGTCCTCCCTATCTCCTCCTTCCTATATAGAACTTGCCCTTTCCTTTATCGCTTCCCAATACACGTATTCCATCACCATTGAGGATATCGCCGCCTATCTGGGAATCAGCAGAAGTCATCTATTTCGAGAATTTAAAGAACACCTAAACCAATCACCAAAGGACTTTCTAACCAGTTACCGTATCCGAGAAGCCTGCCGCCTGCTTACCAGCACTTCCCTCTCCATACAGTCAATTGCAAATTCGGTCGGCTACGAAAACGGCATGTATTTTTCCCGAATTTTTCACCAGAAAACAGGACTGTCCCCTTCCCAATTCCGCATAAAAAATCCAATAAAACCAACAAAAGAAAACACTGCTGCATTAAACCAATAATGCAGCAGCATATTCACACAAATCTAATCTCCCATACCCATTCCAAACATACAATCCATCCAACCTGCCTCCACCATATCCCATTTTACCAGATATACATAACAACAAATTTCACACATAATCCCCCATTCTCAAAGAGAAATCTTCAAATACACCTCATCCCGTTCCTCCTGATCAATCCCCAAATATCTTTTCGTTACTTCATACGAAGAATGATTATAAATATCCATCAAAAGTGCCGGAGGTGTTCCCTGTTTCCAAGCATGATATCCAAACGTTTTCCGAAGAGAATGACAACTGATATGTTTCTCCAATCCAGAAGCCTTTGCAGCAGCACAAATAATTCGATACGCCTGTGAACGGCTAATAGGCTCATTTTTCCCCTTCTGACTTAAAAACAGATATTGCTCCCTCTCATAACCCTTTCCCTGGAAAGTAAATTCCCAATAATTCTGCAAAACAACACGCACAGCCTGATTTAGTGCAATCCTGCAATTCTTTCCCGTTTTTTTCTCTACCACTTCCAGATAATCCTTTGCTTTCCCTTTCTCCTCATCATACACATCTCCCCACTTTAACAGAAGAACATCAGAAATACGAAGAGCTGTATTTAACCCCAATATAATTAGCGTACCATTCCGTGGCTTTGGTTTCTGCAAAAAATAATAATTTCTAAATCTCTCCAGTGCTTCTGTACTTTTAATAGGTTGTGTTGTACTCATAATCCGTTTTCTCCTTTTCCTTATTCTCTATTCTGGCTAACTTGCCATTTCGATCATAAACACAACCCTTTTTCAGCAAAGAGCATCCCCGCCTTCCTAAACAAACAGTAACAAAAACCACTTTCCTATTCCGATCTCCACCCCCAAAACCAAAAATCTAAATCAGTCAAAAAAACCTAAATTATGAGACAATACAGCCAAAGTATATCAGAAGCACGCTGTGACTTCGGAGGAAAGTTAGAACGTCTTATGCTTTTGTCGATCCACTAGGATTTTTTGCCATTCCCGAATGGCAAAAAAAGGGGTGTATTTAGCCCGCTGCACGGGCGAATTGCACCCCGATCCGTCCGGTCGGATACACCTGCCCCCAGAAGCATTAGACGTTCTTACTTTCCGCAGAGCGGAGCAGCGTGTCTCTGATATACTTTGGCGTCCTCCCCGGATCCCCCAATTCCCTCTCTTGAAAATCCCCAAAAAATATAGTACAATACTTCCAGAATCATATGTAAAAAATAACCAAATGGAGAATAGCACTATGTTACACATATCAATCTGTGACGATGAAAAAGATTTTGTTACCTATCTAACCACCCTATTAGAACAATACGCCGCCGAAATGAATAAAGAAATCAAAATCACCCCCTACTATGACGGCATGGAACTGATTGAAAAATACGATCCCACCATTGACCTAATCTTTCTAGATATCCAAATGAAACGTGTCAACGGCTTGCGTACCGCAGAACACATCCGCCAACTAGATGAAAACGTCAGTATTATTTTCCTAACTACTCTGACACAATACAGTCTAGAAGGCTACCGATATCAAGCCACAAATTATATCATCAAACCAATTAAATACCTCCGCCTAAAAACCGAACTAAACCAATGGCTAAAAAAGCACCAAAAAGACAACAATCCCTCTATCATTGTTGCCAACCATACCGGCAAATACAAAATTTTCCTAAAATCCTTACGCTATATTGAAACCTTTAACCGAAACCTTCTTCTGCACACAGAGACGGAATCAAAAGAACCCATTCTCTGCTATAAAAACATGAAAGAAATGGAACGAATTCTAGAGGAAAAAGGCTTTGCCCGCTGCCATACCAGTTACCTTGTAAACCTTGCCTATATCAAAAACATTAAAAAATTAGAAATCACTCTAATCACCGGAGAAACCATTCCTATCAGCCAACCAAAGCGAAAAGAATTCACTGAACGATTAACCGAATATTGGGGAGATTTATTATGACGATATCATTTTTAGACCATCTTTCTTTTATATTTTCCTGGTGTTATAACTTTGTTTTCTTTCAAATTATTCTTGCCTTCCTGCCGTTACGCAAAAACCTGCTTATGCGGATTCTTGCCTTTTTTGCATGCAATCTACTATCTACCGTACCGATCTACTCAAACGATCTAGACAATCTTTTAGGAGTCCTTTTAGGATTTATCCTCTATATAACGGTATTCCACAGAGGACAATGGATAGAAAAGGCAACCTCCATTTTAATCTTCTATCCCTCCTTAATCGCCGTAAACTACTTTACACAATATATTGGCATGAGAAGTTTCTTTTCCATTACAAACCTCTCCGGCATCTCCTCCTCAGAATGGACACAGGAAGAACTGCTTCTTAGCACATCCATTCACACTCTGTCCCTGTTTTTACGCCTTCTGTTTTGGCTGACTACATGGCTGTTATTTAAAAAATACCTCTCCCAAATCGTATCAAATTTAACCATTAAAATGTGGCTTATTTTAGATGCCCTTATGCTGTCACCCTTTGTATCCATCTTTACTATTCTTTATTTTATGCCAGAGGACCCAACTATCACCTATCCGATCTGTGCTGCCTCTATTTTCTCCGCTTTTGGATGCATCTATCTAGCCTCCTATATCTGCAACTCCGTACAGACAGCCTACCATGCCCAGGAACTAGAGATGAAACAAACCTATTACCAAGAAAAAGTCCAAAGTGAAGAACGAATCTGCCGTGTTTACCATGACTTAAAAAACCATATTTTAATCCTGCAGGCACAGGCAAAGGACAAACAAGAGCTGCAGACTTCCATTGAAAAACTGCAAAGCCAAATTCAAGAATATGAAAACTATTATCACACAGGAAATGAATTCTTAGACATTATTATTCGAGACAAAGCCAAAATCGCACAAAAAAAGCAAATCGATTTCAGTGCTGTCCTTTCCTTTCAAGACAGTACCTTTATCGATCCGCTTGATATCAGTACTATTTTCGGCAATGCACTCGACAATGCCATTGAAGCAAGCGAAAAACTTCCCAACGACCAAAGACTCATCACCATAAAAGGAAACCGAATTCAAGATCTGTTAATTATTATTATAGAAAACCATACCATCCCGGTACTTTCAAGACAAACCACAAAAACAGACTCCCTTTTACACGGCTTTGGACTCTCCAACATCCAAAAAGCAGTCGAACAATATGAAGGACAATGCCATATTAAAACAGAACAAGATCTGTTCACCCTAAAAATCCTAATCCCCATTCCGTCTCTATAGTCCTATCTCTCTAAAACAAAAAAGAATCGAAACCTTTCTTTGAGTTTCCAATTTCAAACTCAAAAAAAGATTTCGATTCTTCCTTCTATTCCTCTCTCTTTCTAAACCTCCTGCCCAAAAACAGTCTGAAAACTCTGAATACTACGCTGATCCGCCGACCGATCTAAAACTGCAAATACAACCGTTTCAAACTGTTCTGGAAAAAACCTCCTAAGCAGCTCCTTCCACCAAGCCGCTACCTTTCTTACATCATTTCGAAAAACCCCGCATCCATAAGCACCCAAAATTAAATGTCTGCACCCCTGCTCTGCAAAAACGGCAAGTATCAGCTTCATCCTCTCTTTCATCACCTGTTCCGCCTGTCTTATATCTTCCCTTTTTAACACAACCTGCCCCATATTCACAGCAGGAATCGTTAATACAGAAGCAAAAACCGGCTTCTCCAAAAGCTGAAACCTCTGATCCCGAAAAAAAACCACATCCGGCGAATAAATCGCATAATTGGTATACATCATACTTTCACATGCCCGATTCTTCTTATAATATTCCTCATGAGCAATCAAAGTCTGATAGAGACAGCTAGAAGCCGCCAAACTTTCCTCCTGTGCCATAGCCCCATTTAAAAATCCTCCGCCCGGATTCTTTGCACTGGCAAAATTCAGCACCGCCGCTTCCTTCCCCTCTGCCGTAAGCTTTAAAATAGCCTCCACCGTAGAACAATTCCAAATCCGAATCTCAGAAGCCAAGTCCGACCCAGCGGAACTCTTTTTCAAAGAAACCCGACTCAGTAGTTCCTCTCCCTGCTCCGGCGTTAAAAGAAAGCTTCTCTCTACCGAATCCGTTTGAAACCCTCCAATCTCCACCTGCTCTTTCCCAATTTCATAATACCCCTTTTCCATAATCTCTAAAGTCTGTCTAGCCGTTGCTTTTCTATCCATAATCAAGAAGTTCCTCCATCTTTATTCTTTTTGTAACCTATAACCTAACTTACCTCTTTTCATTCTGTACCCAAATCTGCTCCTGACAAATCAAAGGATAATGATATAACATCCTCCCCTCTAACTCCTCTCTATACATATCCACTGCTGTAATCTGCCGATTTTCATAAGTCGTATAATAATAAATGCCGCGGAGTCCATTACAGCAGGAAGTATAAATTGTTTTCTCATACTCTCCATTTGCCAATTCACAGCACCCATTCTGCTGTTCCACCGATCCTAAGATATGAAAAAACTGTCCTACACTCTCTTCCTCCGAATCCCCTGATACCGAATTCATCTTCACAAAAGTGGCTCTTACAAACCTAGACTGAGAAGACAAATCCCCAGGAAGTCCAAGTGCTCCCATTCCTCTGCTGTAAGCCGTAAGTTCCAGCCCTTTTGCAAAACGATTTTTTGGAGGCTTTGCAGACAAATTCATATAATTATTCAACTGGAACATCTGCTCAGGAAAAACCGGATTATTCGCCAGTACTCCAACGACATTATCATAAATCCGAACCCCGCCTTCCACCATCTCAAACGTAATTGCCTCTTTTTCGTCCGCAATCATCCAATGAAGCTCTGCCACAGGAAAACTATCACTAAACGGAACCGAAATCAAATTAATCCGTTCCAGTTTCCTTCTGCTCTCTTTTACCGTAGCACAATTCCCAAGAATCCACGGGATCAATTCAAAAACCGCAATATTATCCTTTCCTTGCATCCCACTGTTATAACAAGCATTTCCAACAAAATTAAGCCCTGCCATAGCAAGCCCTTTTTCATTCACTGCATCATAATAAAGCGGATAATTCTGGGCTATATGTGCCATTCCAATCATTGCATAATGCCGATCCATCCTTCCCATCTTTCGAAAACAAAACGGATAATTTCGGGGTGTTACTGTTACCTCTTCTCCATAAGAATAATTATAATCCAATGTTCTGCCAAAATAAAAATCCTTGGTCTTATAAGTAATCGCTGTACACATAAAAAAATTCCTCCATTTTCTTTCCAAGTCTATCACTATAAAGTATTCCCGGAAACAAAAGAAAAAACCAAAATTCGAATTATAATCCAAACTCCTAATGATAACCCGGACGGGAACAGCAGCAGAAGATTCTCTGCTGGGGCCGTTTGCACTAAGGCTTCCTCGCAG
>CAJUEI010000025.1 GCA_910585255.1 uncultured Lachnospiraceae bacterium | reverse complement strand
AAAGAAGATCTGGAACGGATTCTTTCGGATGAAGGCATACTTTTCAGGACAAACCGGAGTATTCAGGCAGAGGGTTCTTTTGGGGATTTGAAGCAGGACATGCAGTTCATATTTAAGCAAAGGGGCATCCAATGTGCTTGCAGAAAGCACACTGCTTGCCATGGCACGGAATATAAACAAGCTTCATAATAAAATTCAAAAAGGCAGGACAGGAACACATTTATTTTCTCTGAAAAGTGCCTAAATTTTAAATTTTCAAAATGTATTTTTAGACCATCAAAAATGGCTTATTAAAGTATGCCTTTATTATCAGTTGACCGCATAAATTAGTAGTTGCCATTGGATTTCATGCTAAAAACAGAGAAAATGAAGCTGCCGCTTCACGAATTTTTATTCGTTAAAGCGACAGCCCCAATTTATTATAGCATAAGGGGTTGCTTTTCTCGCAGAATAAGACTAAAATAATAGTGAAAAAAGTAGAAAGTAGTTTTATATAGTATAAGGTGGTAAATTTATGAGTGTTGAACAAGCACAGCGTTCCGTTAATCAGATAGATAAGGATATTGCAGATTTAGAAAAGAAAATGGCGGATTTAGTAAAAAAAGAAGCTGATAAAACAAAAAGAATTGGTGATGTACAGCGTAGCATTACCAAAAATACATCACAGAGTACATACCAATCAAAAATGCGACAGATTCAAAATTATCAAAAGGAACTTTCTAAAATACTTACTGATAAGGCAAATATAAATCAAAAATTAGCTGATAAAAGAAAAAAGAGAGTAGATGCCGCTAATAAGCTACAAAAAGAAGAAGATTCACAAGCAAAAAAGTTAGCAAAGCAGCAACAAAATATTTTTGCAGCTTATGAACAACAAATAGATGAATTAACCAAACAAATTCAAAAGGAAGAATCTGTTTCCATGACAGAAAAACAAATATTTGAAACTAATTCTATGGAGGAATATGATGTTTTTGTTTCACATTCTACAGAAGATAAGGAAAGTTTTGCCAATGAGTTTGTTCAGTTATTGCAGAATGATTTTGGTCTTAAAGTTTGGTATGATGCAATATCTATTAAGTGGGGCGATAGTATTCGAACAGAGATTGATAAAGGGCTAAAAAAATCAAAATTTGGTGTGGTTATATTATCTCGCAGTTATATTAGCAAATATTGGACAAATTATGAATTAGAAGGGCTTTTTCAAAGAGAGTCAAATGGCGGAAAACTAATACTGCCGATATGGCACAATATTACCAAACAAGAGGTGCAAAATTTCAGTCCTTCTTTGGCAGGAAAAATGGCAATGAATACGGCGTTTATGACACCAAAAGAGATAGCTGAAAAACTGTATGAATTGTTATATCCGAAGAATTAAATAATATATAGATGTTACGCAATAGAAAAGAATTTCCCCTTGAATTATGCGGCTTTACAGATAAAGAAATGACAAGGCAAGAGATTTATATGCCAACTTTATAAAATTGGTTTCTATTGCGTAACTATATAAAAAGAACAAAGCAAAGAACTAATCTCTAATACAGTGATATGTTCTCTGCTCTTGTTTGCACTCTGTTTGTTAGTGTTAGTGATAAGTTAGTTCTTATACTTCCGTATCACCATAAACCTCAGTGTTTATGGGCTTTTTTTGTTTAGGAATTAATCCTAAGAAGAAGCTGTAACTGTCTTTTTGAGAAGTGCTAAGATATATTTTGATAATAAAATAAATGATTAATTTAAAACTAATATTTGTGAGGATTTAATATGAGAAAAATCATTAAATATATTTTAAACGTAATATTTGTTTTTTTGTTGGTTAGTTGTGGAAAAAAAGCAGATCAAACAGAAATAGAAGAGTCTGAAATTACTATAAAAAACAATAAGTATTATATTGTAGAAAATCAAAATATAGATAGTGATGGAACAGAATATGGAAGTATAAAACAGGAACATGAGGAATTTAGGGATCAGGATGGTAATAGCTTTTTTTATTATGATATGGAGTGTTTTTATTTTGATGAGACTTATCCTATCATCCTAAATGAAACTTTACAGGCATATTATAACTCTAAAAAAGAGTCTTATTATCATGATTCCGAAATATGTGTCAGTGAATTGTATAGGGAGTCCAATATACCATATGACAGTCTGATACTTTATGGTATTACTTATGTTGGGGAGGATTATGTTTGTTTAGTGTTTAATGATATTAATTATATGGGAGGAGCACATCCATATTCTGCAGTTGATGGTATTACAATTGATTGCAGTACAGGAGAAATAGCTGCTGTGGATCGATTTTTAGATGATTCTGATGAAGAAATAGAAGAGCAGATAAAGGCGTTATTGGGTATGGATGCATATGAATCAGAAGAATGGGATTATTATATTACAGATAGGAGCGTTGTGTTTTTTTATTATGATCCAAGATTTTGGAATTTAGTGGAAACAAAAAGATTAAGATAAAAATTGACAAGAGCTGATTGATTGTTAGCCGTGAAGTTATGAGGCACAAATACCGTCAAGATGACCATTTGGATTAATTATCAAAAAAAGTTAATGTGTCCCAAAGAACCAATAATCTTCTAAAAAATTGTGATCCAGATCATAGAATAAAATATCTCCTTGTGATAACAGATATTCGGTTCCGTCTGCTCCGATTTTCGTATTTGAAAAACCTTCCATTTGCCACATATTGCAGCATCCATCTGCAGTATTCGGCAGGTTCCAGTAATCTAGATAACGCGTTGTTCCATTGCGTGCAAAGATATGATAATTTACTACAATATAGCCATTTGACAGCCAATCATTCGGTTTGATATTAGAAAGCGGCAGAATAGTTCCGGTAGGTACAGCATAGAGATGTAAAGGCAGATAATCTTCGGCATGCCATATTTGAATCGCATCGCTTTCTTCTGATAATGTCCGAAAAGAAGCATCTAATAAAAAGGACGTTTGAAGCGGCATTAAATGTGAGTAAATATGGTCAATCGTTTCTGTATAATAGAGATCGACAGGAAAACGCAGACCAGTGTCTTTATTAATATAATCATAACTGCATAAAATTTCCAGATTGTCGTCTTCATCATAGAAATTTCCGATTGTGGTAACAGAAAAGCCATAGTGATAGCCCAGATAGAGGGTATCTCCAAAAGGTTCCAAAGGATTGCTTCCGGGGATAACAGGAAGAATAAAACGTTCTGCAATTGGACGCAGATTGCCGTTTTTATCTCGGTTGCCGATATAATAACCGTTTGTTTGATAGAGCAAAGCTTCTGGTGCAGAGAAAATCCCTTCCCATCGGGGATAATCGTGTATATCAGTAATATGAAAGTCAAAAAGTCTGCCCATAACAGCAACTTCGATAGAATCCGATGCAATATATTCCGAAAGATGATAATTGGCGTAGGAACCTTCTAGTTGTTCTGCCTGTGAGACAGAAGAGACATTTAAAGAGAGGGTTCGAGTAAGAATGGTATAAGTTCCTTCGTTTACTTCAACCGGGAGCAAAAATGAGTCTTGTGCCCCAATGGAGATCCAAGTATTTTCATGATAAACCGAATTATTTTTCTGAACGGCAAATGGAAATTTTACTTGGCGATCCCAAGCATATTTTTCATAATTTTTATATCCATATCCTAGGATAGACCGATGTATGCCTTCGCAGGACAAGGAAATAGTAAATGGTTCTCCTAGAATAAGAGAAGGCTTGGTTAGATCAGGTGTTACTTGCTGATTAAGACGGCGATTATCAGTAATGGAAGCATCACAGATAACAGGGGTGTGAACCGTTACACTATTGACATCACAGGTAGAAAGGATTGTTTCTACTGAAGTATCAGGAATACAGATGCCCTGATAGTGAACTGCAGCAGAGGAAGGATAGGTGCCGTTAGCAAAAGAGTTGAGGATAAAAAGTGCAGAATCCGAGAAAGTAAGAGGGGCTGGTTCAGACGGAAGAACTGGCACAGAGGTTTTTTCTTCTTCCCATTGGTCAGAGAGAATCGTTTCCCCGTCTATAGAGAGGAAGTCGTTTTTTACTAAAATCGGTCCAAGTGCAGCATCGGCTTCTTTTGAAAAATCTTTATTTGGAATAGAAGGGCAGGAGGAGCCGCCGTCAATGGTACCTCCGTCAAAAGAGAGGGAGGGAATAACCGGATGGATGAGATGATCCGATTCCGCTTCGGAACAGTCTATATTGAGATTCGGAAGGTAGGAACCAGAGACAGAGACGCTGCTGCCAGGTAAAAGGATATTGATAAAATCCATAGATGCGGCATAATAGAACTGCAGCTCCTGAATGGTTCGATAGGCGTATGTCCGTTCTACTGTATAGGAGTAATGGATGACAGCATATTCACTTTCGGAATTTCCTTCTTCGTCTGTCCAGACCAGATCATAACTTACTGTGACAGGAACGATATAGAATCGATTGCCGGTAACAAGTTTTGTAGCAAGGTGATAACCGTAAGGAGTGGCAGTACCCAGAAGGGAAAGGGCTTCACTGGTAGGAATTCCATCTCTTACATCAAATTCATCTGAATAGATAGAAGCCGATTGATCAACACAAAGACCATATTCATTATAGTGAAAGTATTGATGTTCTAATTCTGTATTAGCAGTTGGAATCGGGATAAAACAAGAGACAGACTTATTAAAATGAGTACCTAGAGATAAGAGGGACTGGGTACCCCAATTTCTGGCACCTTGAATTCCTTCCAGTGTATAGTAGACTTCTCCTTCTGCAAGTCTTCCGTCAGAATAGAGGCGGCCTTGCGGCACACCGGAGTGGCATACCGTCATAATAGCATCTAAATAAACAATTTCTCCTTTGGTTGTTATTACATCCAGCCATTCCGAAGAAACTTCACCGATTCGGGAAAGAATGGCACTTCGGGAAGTATAGGAATAATAAAAGGCGTTGTTAGGATTGTCGGGATCGGGTTTGGAACCGGCATTTGTCAGAGAGATGGTTACACAGGTATTGTCAGGATCATCGATAGGAAGATTTTTGCGTTTTATTGTCCAGCCTATGGTTTGATAAGTAATAGGAGCTGTTGCGATAGAGTCATAAGTACTTAAAATTAAATCACCATTTTCATCAAAGGTCAGGATTTCTTGGTAGAGATCGGAAAAGTCAAAGGATTGGACAGATAGTGAAGAAATTAAGAGAATTATAGATAAAAAGAAAAGAAAAAGTATTCTTTTCGGTAAGTAATAGTGTTGTTTCAATGGAAACCTCCTTTCTATTGTACCTCTGTTGTAGTAAAACTCGATTATATATAGAATCGAACGGGAATAAATATAAGAATAAGGCAGATTCTTTTGAGTGTGAAATAGAGGATAAGAAAAATCTACTCTGTTCAGTATAGCAGAAAAGGTGTATAATAGCAATGAGAAATTAAAAATTTTATTGTTTTACAGTAGGATTGGAATAAATAAGAAGGAGGAATTTATGAGAAAAATAGCAAAAAGAGATTTATGGAAGAAAAGTCGGGCAGTGTTGTGTGCCGGAATGTCGGCTGTCTTATTACTGACAGGATGCGGTGGATTGTCTTTCTCTCCTTCAGAACAGAAAGAAACAACTCAGGTAAATGCAGATAATCAGTCCAAACAGGAAAGTGCATATTCCAAGAAATTTCAGGAGCTTACAGAAGAAATATTTCGGGAAGAATTAAAAGATAATACATTAAATCTGCACTATACATTGGCATATCCAGAGGATTACGGAATAGATGACTATGAGATTACATTGGGAGACTACAGTATGGAGTCTTATGAGGAAGCCTATAGTGAGTTAAAAGATCTAAAAGAAGAATTGGAGGTTATCAATCCGTCTCAGTTAGAGGGGGAGGAAC
Organism: uncultured Lachnospiraceae bacterium; assembly: GCA_910585255.1. Lineage (GTDB taxonomy): Bacteria > Bacillota > Clostridia > Lachnospirales > Lachnospiraceae > MGBC114844. The sequence goes on along the minus strand of CAJUEI010000025.1, from coordinate 20,294 downwards.
GTCTGACCTATAAGATTCTAAAAGATTATGTAGAAACGGAGCTTTCTGCTGAGGATTTTACGCTTTATGGAGAAGTATTGAGTCCTACACTTGGAGTTCAGGCACAGCTTCCGATTTTGTTAGCAGAGTATACGTTTCGCAACGAAAGAGATGTGAAAGATTATTTGGGACTTTTAGGAAAAATGGAGGAAACCTATGCACAGATTATAGAGAGAGAGCATCTAAAATCAGAAAACGGATTATTTATGTCAGACAGGACAGCAGATGATGTGATTCTTCAATGTCAGCAGTTTATTGAAAATCCAGAGGAAAATTATTTGATTTCTACTTTTAATGAGCGGCTAGAGCGGGTGGAAGGGCTTTCTGAAGCACAAAAAGAAAGTTACAGAACAAAAAATTTAGAATTGATTCAAACCGATGTAATCCATGCATATCAGGTATTGATAGACGGGTTAGAAGAGTTAAAGGGAACAGGGGTTAATGAGGCAGGGTTATTTTATTATCCAGAGGGAATTCGCTATTATGAATATTTGGTTCGTACAGAAACAGGATCTGCCGATACCGTCCGCCGGCTTCAGAGAAGTACCATATATTTTATGTCGAATGTGCTGACAGAGATGGCTGCCACAATGGAAGAATATCCGAATTTATTAGAAGAATATGAAGAATATTCTATGTTTGACGGAACACCGGAGGAAATGCTGGCACAGCTCTCAGAGGAAATTTTAGAGGATTATCCCAATCCGCCGGATACAATTTATACGGTAAAATATGTAGACGATTCGTTAAAAGAACATTTAAGCCCGGCTTTTTATTTGACGCCGCCGATTGACGATGCACTGGAAAATGTAATTTATATTAATCCTCTTTATATGGATGGAAGCCTTTATACTACGCTGTCGCATGAGGGATTTCCTGGACACCTCTATCAGACGACTTATACAAATGAGGCAGGTCTATCTCTTGTTCGAAATTTATTGGGCTATAGCGGTTATACGGAAGGATGGGCGACCTATGTGGAGTATGATACCTATAGAAGGGTAGCAGAGAACGATCAGCCGCTGGCGAAAATCAGTATGTTAGAAAGTCAATTTTCTCTGGCACTTTGTGCGTTTATTGATATGGGGGTAAACTATGAGGGGTGGACAAAGAAGGATGTGCAGGAATATCTGGAAGAGATTGGGCTGGGAGGTGCCGATACGGCAGATTCGGTGTTTTATACTGTTGTACAGGAACCAGCTAATTATTTAAGCTATTTTATTGGATATTTAGAGTTTTTAAAACTTCGGGATCAGGCACAGGAGACATTGGGAGATCGGTTTTCTATTAAGGAATTTCACGATTTTATTCTGACAGTCGGTCCGGCACCATTCGATTTGATTGAAGAAGAAATGGAAAATTGGATGAAATAGTTTAGGCTATCATTTTATTAAGGGCTTGACAAAGAAAGAAAGAACCGCTAGAATACAAAAAGATAAAAAAATTAAATAAAAAGATAAAGCAGAAGCAGAGAAGAGAAGAGTATACAGCAATAGCAGCCTGCAGAGAGTCCCACTGGCTGAAACGGGACGGTGCGTGAAGCTGTAGAAGATGGTCTTGGAGCTTTACAGTTGAGCAGAGCATTTTTGTCAGGCTGTACCGGGTTCACCCGTTATTGTGAGAGCTGTTTGATTATATGTCAGATCTGACAGCAGAGAGGTTTGTATTGTAAGATACAGATAAATTAAAGTGGTACCACGGAAAAATTCCGTCTTTAAGAATCCTGAGAGCAGGAGGAAGAAAGACGGATTTTTTATATAGAAAATTTATATAGAAAAAAATGACAGGAGGAAGAATTATGAGTCGTACAGAAAAAGGAAATTATTATATTACTACAGCGATTACTTATACTTCAGGGAAACCGCATATCGGAAATACTTATGAAATTGTGCTTGCGGATAGTATTGCACGTTTTAAAAGGCAGCAGGGTTATCAGGTCTTTTTTCAGACAGGAACCGATGAACATGGACAAAAGATTGAGGATAAGGCAAAAGAAACAAAAGTTACACCAAGAGAATATGTGGATCAGATAGCGGGAAAGGTACGGTCTATCTGGGATTTGATGAATACTTCTTATGATAAATTTATTCGTACTACAGATGAGGATCATCAGAAACAGGTACAGAAGATATTTAAAAAGCTTTATGATCAGGGAGACATCTATAAGGGTTATTATGAGGGAATGTATTGCAAGCCATGCGAATCGTTTTTTACGGCTTCCCAGCTAGTAGATGGGAAATGTCCAGACTGCGGAAGGGAAGTAGAGAGTGCAAAAGAGGAGGCTTATTTTTTTAAGATGAGCCGTTATGCACAGCGGCTGATTGATCATATTCAGGCACATCCAGAATTTATTCAGCCGGAGTCTAGAAAGAATGAGATGATGAATAATTTCCTGCTTCCTGGACTGCAGGATTTATGTGTATCTAGAACCTCGTTTCAGTGGGGAATCCCTGTGGATTTTGATGAAAAACATGTGATCTATGTATGGGTTGATGCACTTAGTAATTATATTACCGGAATTGGCTATGATACGGACGGGAACAGTACAGAACAATTTCAGAAGTTTTGGCCGGCAGATTTGCACTTGATTGGAAAAGATATTCTTCGGTTTCATACAATTTATTGGCCGATTATGCTGATGGCACTGGGTCTGCCGCTTCCTAAGCAGATTTTCGGACATCCGTGGCTTTTGCAGGGAGACGGAAAGATGAGTAAATCAAAGGGAAATGTAATGTACGCAGATAAATTGGTAGAAGTATTTGGAGTGGATGCCGTTCGGTATTTTGTACTTCATGAAATGCCGTTTGAAAATGATGGTGTGATTAGCTGGGAACTGATGGTAGAGCGGGTAAATTCTGATTTGGCTAATACACTTGGAAATTTAGTAAATCGGACAGTTTCTATGTCAAATAAATATTTTGGGGGTATAGTGACCAATAAAGGGGTAAAAGAGGAGATCGATGAGGATCTGATTCGGGTATCGTTAGAAGTGCCGAAAAAAGTAGTGGAAAAGATGGAAAAGCTTCGTGTAGCAGATGCGATTACCGAGGTTTTTACGCTGTTTAAGCGGTGCAATAAATATATTGATGAAACAATGCCTTGGGCTTTGGCGAAAGATGAGGAGAAGAAGGATCGGCTGGCTACGGTGCTTTATCATCTGGTGGAATCGATTAGTATTGGGGCTTCTCTTTTAAAGGCGTTTATGCCTGAGACTTCGGAGAAAATTTTAAAACAGCTTGGAACTTGTGAAAGAGAGTTTGACAGTATGGATATCTATGGGCAGACTGCAGACGGAACACGGGTGACAGAGACGCCGGAAATTCTGTTTGCCCGGCTGGAGTTGGATAAAATAAAGGTATTGGCAGAGCAGGAGGAAAAGATGAAAAAAGAGATTCGTTATGAGGATTTTGATAAGCTGCAGTTTCAGGTAGGAGAGATTATTGCCTGTGAAGAAGTGAAAAAGTCTAAAAAGCTGCTCTGTTCCCAGGTTCGGATCGGCAGTCAGGTAAAACAGATTGTCTCAGGAATAAAGGCTCATTATACGGCAGAAGAAATGGTTGGAAAGAAGGTTATGGTTTTGGTAAATCTCAAGCCGGCTACTCTGGCTGGAGTGGTTTCAGAGGGGATGCTGCTTTGTGCAGAGGATGAAAACGGAAAGCTTGCCCTTATGGTTCCTGAGAAAGATATGCCGGCAGGAGCAGAGATTTGTTAGAAAAGAGAGAAGAGATGGAAAAGATTTTTGATACACATGCTCACTATGACAACCCGGTATTTGACGAAGACCGGGAGGAATTGATTGCCAAGCTGCCGTGTTATGGAATCGGATCGGTTGTAAATGTAGGAGCCAGTATCGATTCTTCTAAAAGAACATTGGAATTAGTAAGGCAGTATCCTTTTTTTTACGGGGCAGTTGGAGTGCATCCAAGTGAAACGGCAGAACTGACGGAAGAGGGAATGATATTTTTACGGGAAGCTGCCTTGCAGGAACGGATTGTAGCGATTGGAGAGATTGGGCTGGACTATTATTGGGACAGCCCCAAGCGGGAGATACAAAAGCAATGGTTTATTCGTCAGTTGGAGTTAGCACGGGAACTGGCACTTCCGATTATTATCCATAGCCGGGATGCAGCGAAAGATACCATGGAAATTTTAAAGGAACAGAAGGCAGAGGGAATTGGAGGTGTGATTCACTGCTTTTCTTATTCGGCAGAACTGGCAAGGGAATATTTGGATATGGGGTTTTATCTTGGAATTGGAGGCGTGCTGACTTTTTCTAATGCAAAAAAATTGAAGGAAGTGGTAGAGATGGCACCTCTTGAACGCTTGGTATTAGAGACGGACTGTCCTTATTTGGCACCTGTTCCCAATAGAGGAAAACGAAATGACTCTTTGAATCTTTCTTATGTGGCAGAGGAGATTGCCCGAATCAAACAGGTCGCTTATCAGGAGGTAGCAGATATTACTTTTGACAATGCAGAGAGGCTGTATCGGCTAAAGGAATAGAAATCTTAAGAAATGGGGTATTTATGGCAGATTTAAGTAATCCAAAAAAAACAATAGAGGTGATTCAAAAATATAAGTTTGTGTTTCAGAAAAAATTTGGGCAGAATTTTTTAATTGATGCCCATGTGGTGGAGAAAATTTTGTCTTCTGCTGCTTTGACACAGGAGGATTGTGTATTGGAGATTGGTCCTGGGATTGGAACGATGACACAGGCTCTTGCTGAACGTGCCGGGCAGGTAATTGCAGTAGAAATTGATCGAAATTTAATTCCGATTTTGTCAGATACCTTAGTCGGATATTCGAATGTAACAGTGATTTGTGCAGATATTTTAAAGATGGATTTAAAAAAATTGGCACAGGAACAAAACGGAGGCAGACCGTTTAAGGTAGTAGCGAACCTTCCCTATTATATTACAACGCCGATTATTATGGGATTATTAGAGGGAGATGTACCAGTTGAAACGATTACCATTATGGTACAAAAAGAAGTAGCGGATCGGATAAAAGAGGAACCAGGAAAGAAAGAGTATGGGGCATTGTCTTTAGCTGTGCAGTATTATGCAAAGCCTGAAATTGTAGCAAATGTCCCTCCAAATTGTTTTATGCCTCGTCCTAAGGTGGGCTCTGCTGTTATTCGTCTAACTCGGTATCAAGAGCCGCCGGTTTTTACAGTGGATGAAAAACTGATGTTTGCCCTTATTCGGGCATCTTTTAATCAGAGAAGAAAGACATTAGTCAATGGATTGCTGAATTCGCCAGAGATTGTCTATACAAAGGAGCAGATTCAAACAGCATTAGAGGAACAAAATTTGTCTCTTTCCGTTCGGGGAGAAACACTTTCTTTGCAGCAGTTTGCAGAGTTAAGTAATTCTTTAGTAAAAATGATAGAAAAGGAAGAGGAATAGAAAGAAAAGATAGAAAAAAGTTACAATAAAATTAGGAATTTTGATTGACGACAGAATAGATTTCGTGCTACATTTATAAATGGGAATATAATAGATAGATGGATTTGCTGTAGGAGGAGTCAGATATGGAAAGAAGAGAAAATCAAAGTACAAGAATGAAACGATACACAAAGCAAACGATTATTACATTAGGAGTGGCAATTTTTCTTGTGGCTACAACAATAGCGACCAATAATTTTTTAATTGCAAAAAAGGATGCACAATATCAGCTTGTCAATAATGCCTATAATTTTTGGCAGGCCTCCCAATATCTGACTTCCGAGGCGAGAAATTATATTATAACAGGAAAACGATCCCATTATGATAATTATGAAAATGAAGTAAATGTGGCAAAGAGACGAGAGATTGCAAAAGAGAAGATGTATCAGATTGGATTGTCTGAGACAGAGAAAGGACTGATTGAGGAAATCGGATTGATTTCAAATGATCTGGTTCCGTTGGAAGAAGAAGCGATGCAGGCGGTTTCGTCAATAGGAGATTTTGCAACGGCAAGAACCATTCTTTATGGAGATCAGTATGCAGGGGAGCTGGCACGTATTGAGGATGATATGATGCAGCTTTTTTCCGAGATAGAATCCCGTACAGAGAAAGATGTAAGACGGATACAAGGAGTGACATTTATTTTTTCAGCAGCATCGATTCTGTGTATGGCAGGAGTGATTTGGGTACTTTTGATTTTAGTGAAATTTATTAAAGAAGAACTATTGAGTCCGATTTTAAAAATTAAGGATGCAATGCTGCTGGTTTCGCAGGGACGGTTATCTGATCCTTTGGACTTACAGATAGATGAAACGGAAATGGGGACTTTGACTAAGGCGATACAGGATACAAAGAAGTTTTTGCAGGGATTGATTAGTGAGATGGCTGAAAAGCTGGTAAAGATGGCAGGGGGCGATTTTACAGATGAATTAAAAAAGGATTACATTGGTGAGTTTGCACCGATTAAGGAAGCAGTAAACCGGATTGTAAAGGATCTGAGCAGTATGCTTCTTACTCTTCAGGAGGTATCTGAACAGGTGAATCAGGGGGCAAGTCAATTGGCTATGGCTTCGGAGGATTTGGCTGAGGGAAATACCAATCAAGCAAGTATTGTGGAAGAATTGGCGGCATCTATGGTGACTATGGAGGAGACGGTTCGTAAAAGTGTGGAAGAGGCAAAGACGACTTCAGAGACAGCACAGGGAGCTGGTGCCGCTCTTTTGGAGACAAATCAGAAATTAGAAGAGTTAAAGAGTGCAATCGGAATTATTAGTGATCGGTCGGAACAGATTGGGGAGATTATACAGGTTATTAATGAGATTGCTTCACAGACAAATCTTTTGGCTTTAAATGCGGCGATTGAAGCAGCACGGGCAGGAGAAGCCGGAAGAGGGTTTGCCGTAGTGGCAGAACAGGTGAAGAGATTGGCCAATCAGTCTTCGGAAGCAGCAAGCGGGACAACCGTGTTGATACAGGGGACAGTGGACTCTGTGTCTACCGGAATACGGCTTGCGGATGAGGTTGCAGTTAGTATGAATGGGGTTATGGATGGGGCGAAGATAGCTACCAGAGCGATGGAGGATATGGCTGGGACGCTGGAAGGAAACTTGCTTTCTATTCAGGAGATTAATCAGGCGGTTAATCAGGTAGCTAGTGTTGTGGAGAATAATTCAGCTACAGCGGAAGAGACGGCGGCTACTAGTGAGCAGCAGAGTGCTCAGGTAGATACATTGAATCGGTTGGTGATGCGGTTTAAATTAAAGGGATAAAAGTAATAGTCGGGGTGTAATTTGTCCGTGCAGCGGGCTAAAAACACCCCGTTTTTGTCATTTTTTGATGACAAAAATCCTAGGCGGCTAATAGCGGATATGGATTCGTTGGGCAGATTTATTTTAGGGAAAAACTTATTTTTGGCTAAAAGTTTTTTTGAGGTGCTTGTTATTAAGGGGAAAATTTGTTTGTCGAAATGACATGGAGAGCCTATTTTTTTGTCTGTTAAAAAAATCATAGGGAATTCGATTGTTACATACAATAAATATAACGGAAGAAGGTTAGCGGAAAGGGGTAGGAGTGGTGACGGAGATAAAGCGATTTGTTTCTTATATTTATATGTATAACAATGGGATAAAAGAGAGTAATGTTGGTTTTGCAAAGGTGGATTCTAGAAATGGGCAATGTAAGATTGCAGTCAATATAAAGGGAGTTGTGCAGAGTAATGGAAAGTGCGAAAAGGTGTATTTGTTTTATCGCAGACAGGAGGATATTTTAGGGATTTATATTGGGAGTTTTCAGATTGTAAATGGAATTGGGGAATTTCATGAACAATTTGAAACGCAGAATATAAGGGGTACCAATTTGGCATTGGATGAAATGAATGGGATTTTTGTTCGAGAGGAAGATAGAAATGAACGGATTTTTGCCTCTGGATGGGATGATTATGCGATTGTTGTAAATCGATTTTATTTACATAATAGTGAAGGAGCTGTTTCTGAAGAAGAGGACGGACTGCTTCGTGTTTCTGAGGTGTTGGAACAGAAAAAAGAACCGATTATCTTTTTTGATAGGAATTGGAAAGAAGAAGTGGAGGCAGCAGAACAGGCAGAAGAAATTGAACAAGTGGACGAAGAAATGCTTTGCAGTAATGATTTAGATGGAAAGGAGAGGAATGAAAAAGATTCGGATATAGGGGAATCTGATGAAGAAAGACGAAATGAGAATAGCGAAGATTTGAGTGGAAAGGAGCCTAATATAGAGAGGTTGGGAGGAGAAGATTTTAATAAAAGGGAATCGGATATAAGGGGATTGGGTCAGGAAAATTCGAATGATTTCAATGGGGAGGATTTGGAACAAGAAAAATTTGGTACAGAAGAATTAGACGGAAGGGAATTAAACGGGGAAGCGGAGGAACAGAAGAAAAAGCAAGAGGATTTTGAACGTGGCGTAAAGAGGGGACAAAAGATGGATATTATGCAGAAGAAGGGAGAGGAGCAGGAACAGAGAACGGAGTTTATGCAGCAGGCGGAGGGGATAGAGACGGTTGTTGTGGAAACTGTGAATGGAGAGAGGGAAGTGACGAATATCCATAGTAAGAGAGGGGAAGTGGAGAAACAAAAGGCGGAGGATACACGGGAGAATGGATTGTTGTGGGAAACACCTGCACCTAGTATGTGGAAGGAAATAAGCTGGGAGGAATGTCAAGAGAAAGAGCGGCAGTTACGAGAACAAGTTCAGAAGTGTATGAATCAGAATAGAGAACAGTGGGAGGAAACTCAATCGGAACAGATGTCACAGGATAAGATGCAGCAGAATACCATGCAGGGTATGGATATGGTTGGCTGGATTGATCCGGTACAGTCGGAAGAATGGGCTGGCAGTGCGGCGGAGACTCGGAAAAAAGGAAAAGTGGAATTGAAAAGTCAGATGTCGGAGAATGTGCTGAAGGCAGAAGAGACGATATGGGATAAGCTGTGTCATCAGTTTCCAAAGATACGGGCTTTTGTAGACGAACCGGAGTGTCTTTGTTTGAAAATTGATTTGCGGGATCTTCGTATGCTTCCGCAGGAAAATTGGGTATTGGGGAGTAATAGTTTTTTGCTGCATGGGTATTACAATTTTCGATATTTGATTTTGACTAGGGAGAATGGGGAGTTTGTTCTGGGGATTCCTGGGATTTATCATCCAAATGAAAAGATGATGGCTTCTATGTTTGGATTTGGCGGTTTTAAACCGGTGAAGGTATGTGATAAGATGTTGGGACAGTTTGGATATTGGTATAAAAAAGTAACGCTTTAAGGAATCTTTTTTCTGTGGTAAACTACGTTGCAATATGGAAGAAATTTTGCTATAGTGGAAGCAGAAAAGAAGAATGATTGAGGCGAAGGTTATGCAATTGGTTTGTGAAACAGAAAGATTGATTTTAAAAGTATTAAATGCAATGGATGCATTTCAAGTATTGGCATTTCTTTCTAGTAATAAGCAGTTGTTTGAGCAGTACGAAGGAGAGAAAAATCAGAGTTTTTATACTATGGGTTATATTAGAGATATGCTGACAGCGGAGTATAATCAGATTATAAAGGGGGGAAGCCTGCGTTATTATATTTATTTAAAATCAAATCCGGATCGGATTATTGGTACGATTTCTTTGACGGGATTTCGCCGGGCACCTTATGATTCCTGCAATATTGGATATAAATTTGACAGTGCATTTCATCACTATGGATATGCATTTGAAGCACTTTGGTTTTTGCTTTCTAATATTGTGCCGCAGTATCGGCTGCATCGGATTACGGCTTATATTGCACCAGATAACTTGGCTTCGATTCGATTGATTGGGCGGCTTGGGTTCTATTATGAGGGAACGGCAAGGGGATATGCGAAAATACATGGAGAGTGGACGGATCATCGGCAGTATTCGCTGCTTGTAACAAAGAGTGAGGAGAATTAATTGAAGGTACAGTATACAGAACAGGAAAAATTTATGAAAGAGGCAATTCGGCAGGCGAAGAAGGCAGCGGCGATTCAGGAGGTACCGATTGGATGTGTAATTGTTTATCATGGAAAGATTATTGGCAGGGGGTATAATCGCCGGGTAGCGGATAAGAATACCCTTTCTCATGCGGAATTAAATGCAATTCGTAAGGCAAGTCGAGTGATGGGAGACTGGAGGTTGGAGGATTGTGATCTGTATGTGACATTGGAACCTTGTCAGATGTGTTCCGGGGCAATTGTACAGGCTCGGATGCGGAAGGTTTATATTGGGTGCAGGAATCCGAAGGCGGGGTGTGCGGGATCGGTTATGAATCTTTTGCAGGAGCCTAGATTTAATCATCAGGTTGAGATAGAGATTGGGATTTGCGAAGAGGAATGTAGTGCTATGCTTACGGAGTTTTTTCGGGAATTGCGGAAGAAGAAGGGATAAGGAATAGGGGGGAAGAGATAGGATAAGAAAGTAAGTGGTTGCTTGGATTTGGATGGGTGACTGCTTACTTCTTATTTTTTTGGGGGGATTGATTGTTTGGGGAGGAGAGGGAAAGGCGAGGGGGACGCTAGAGAGGGGAAGTCCTTCCTTTCTGCTGTTCCGCTCTCCGAAAAGGTAGAAAGTCTAATGCCTCTGAATTTATGTGTTTTCAGCCGGACGGACCGGCACGCAATTCGCCTCTGCAGGAGGCTAAACACGTGCCTTTTTTTGTCATCGAGGATGACAAAAAATCCTAGGGGATCGACAGAGGCATAAGACTTTCTAACTTTTCTCCGAAGTCACAGCAGAAAGGAAGGACTTCCCCTCTCTGGCTGTTTTTTCTTGTCGTTAGATTTGGTTTTGTTGGTTTATTGTGATATCTATTTTGTGAGTTTAAAAGATAGATTGAGGTGACAAAAATTAAATAAAATGTTATGATAGTAAAGTAAGAATTTAAGGTTAATTTGTAAGGAGGAAAGAAGTTATCTAGATTAAGATTTGTATAAAAATGGATATTTCTATTTTATATTTGATTATAAAAAAGTCAGTATTGATCTAGATTTTAGGGTTTTATAGTGTTTTAATATTTGGTTATAGAAAGGAGAAAAATAGAAATATGAAACTTAAGGAAGCCTATAAACAATTGAATAAACTCTCTTATATTAAGTTTAAAGATTTATTTTCTTCAGAAGAGATGGAAACGATTATAGTTAATAAAGGGAAAACAGGACAATTATTAGAATTGGCTCTTGGGATGAATCTTTCTAATACCAATTTGGATTTTGAGGATGGAGAGCTGAAGACGAATAAATGTGATAAAAAGGGGAATCCAAAAGAAACGGTTTTTATTACTCAAATTAGTAGTATAATTGATGAATTAATTCAAATAAAACCATTTGAAGAAACCCATTTATATGAAAAGATTAAAAATATTCTTTATGTTCCTGTTTGTAAAGAAGGAAAACCAAAAGATTGGATGTTTTTATCAAGTATTTCTGTTAATTTATCGAATAAGAAATTCGCATTGTTAAAAAAAGCTTTATGCCAGGATTATCATTTGATATGTCAGGAGTTAAAAGAGTATATCGAAAATAGTCAAGATGGATATATACATACCTCGAATGGAATTTATATGCAGATACGAAGTAAGGATTCGAAACCGTATCATCCAATTTATTCTGATATTTATGGGCGTTATGTTTCAAATAAAAATCATGCATTTTATTTTCGAAAAGAGTTTGTGCGTGAGATAGGGCGAATGAGTGGTTGTTATGATAGGATGGATTGATAAAAGAGGGAAACGATGAATAATTTAAAGATGACTTCATTTGTAAAATGGGCTGGCGGAAAAAGACAGCTGCTTGAAAAATTAAAAGAATTTATGCCGGAATCATTTGGTACTTATTTTGAACCTTTTATTGGCGGAGGGGCATTGCTTTTTAGTCTGCAGCCAGCAAAGGCAGTATTAAATGATGTAAATGAACAGCTTTTGAATGGCTATATTCAGCTTCGGGATAATACGAATGCCGTGATTAAGATAGTGAATGAATTGGATGCGGTTTCTTGTGACAAGGAACGTTATTTGCTGATGAGAGCAGAGTATAATAGGAAGATTATGGATCGTGAATTGGATGCACAATGTGCCGCTTTTATGATTTGGATTAATAAGCATTGTTTTAATGGATTATATCGGGTAAATGCAAAAGGACTTTTTAATGTTCCTTATAATAATAAAACGAAGGGTGTGTCGATCGATGAAGGAAATTTAAGAAATATCGGACAATATCTTCGGGAAGCAGAAATAGAAATTCGGCAGGGAGATTTTGAGGCGGCTTGTTTTGATGTAAAAGACGGAGATTTTGTATATTTTGATTCTCCGTATATTCCGATTAATAATACTGCAAATTTTACTGATTATACAAAGGATGGATTTTCTCTTGAAGATCATAAACGGCTGGCTGAATTATTTCGGCGTTTAGATTCTGCTGGTGCTTTTATTATGCTGAGTAATCATAATGTGGATCTGGTATATGAGCTTTATAATGGATATAAAATTAGGGAAATTGATGTGAGACGCAGTATCAACCGGGATGCATCAAAACGTACAGGTAAGGAAGTAATTATTACAAATTATGAAAAATAAAGAAAAAAATAAATGGAGATCGTTTTGGTTGTAAAGAGATAACAGGTTATAAGCAAGTAGCGAAGCGGATTGCGAATATCCGATTTGACTAGAGGCGGACAGTGATGATTATAGGAAGAGGAAGGGACGATTATAATATGGAGCTGAAATTTGATAATCATGATGAGCAGATTCGGTATTATGAATTATTATTGGAGCGTAGTTTGGATGGATTGCCTAGCATTTCGCTTCCAGAAGGCTATCAATTTGTTTTTTATAAGCCAGGGGATCGGGATATTTGGATTGATATTGAAAAGTCGGCAAAAGAGTTTACTGATTATGAACAGGGGCGGAAAGCATGGGACAAATATTATGGGGATAATGAGAATATTCTTTTGAATCGGATGGTTTTTATTGAGGATAAAGATGGGAAGAAAGTAGCTACAGCTACAGCATATTATGATATAACAAATCGTGACAAGTCCGGTGCCGGCTGGCTGCATTGGGTGGCTGTCCGCAGAGAATATCAGGGGAAGGGGCTGTCAAAACCTTTGATATTATATGTACTGGAGATTATGCAGAAACTTGGCTATACACATGCAAAAATTCCAACACAAACGACAACCTGGGTTGCCTGTAAAGTTTATCTGGATTTAGGGTTTTTGCCTTTGCCTCAAAATGCAGTTCACAGTAAAAAGGGTTGGGAGATCATAAAGGCTCTTACCAATCATGCTGCACTGAGTTCTTTCGAAGCAGCTAAGATAGAGGATATTATTTTACCATAAAGCAGGTAGATACTTAGGACAAAAAAAGATAAATGTAAAAAGTGCTTTTTTTGGTGTATTCTAGAAAAAAGTGTTATATAATTCCTGTAAGACTTAAGTACGAATCGTAATCATAGTCAATGAAAAAATAATTTTCAAGGACTTTTATAAAATCAGATCTGAAAAAAGTTCCTTTACTTACTCATGAGTCATAAAATATAACGTGTAGGAAAAGGAGAGATAGAAAAATGAAAAAAACATGGAAAAGAGGAATTATAACAGCACTTTCAGCAGCATTAATCGTAAGCAATGGGATGCCTGCTAAGGCAGCTTCTGCTGGATGGAGAAAGGATGCCTCTGGATGGCATTATGTCAATGCAAATGGTTCTTATCAGACAGGGTGGGTGCAGGATCGAGACGGACAGTGGTATTTTATGGATTATCATACCGGACTGATGAAGACCGGATGGATTAAACCAAGAGACGGTAAGTGGTATTTTCTGGATTATCATACTGGGGCAATGCGAACCGGCTGGATTAAGCCAAGAGATGGACAGTGGTATTTTATGGATTATCACAATGGAGATATGCTGACTGGCTGGATTAAGCCAAGAGATAATAAATGGTATTATTTGGATACTGGTTCGGGGGCAATGAAGACCGGAACAGTTACGATAGATAATAAAGTATGGACTTTGGATGCAGGCGGTGCATGGAATGAAAAAGAGGCATCTAATGCGACAATTACTTATATTTATTCAAATCGGTATAGTGGAAGTTCTAGTACCAGCAGTTATTGGAGAACGAGTGCCGATCAGAGTATTCGGGTGAATCGAATAACCAGAGAAGTAGAGGTTTTAAAAGGCGGTACCGATCAAAATCCGATAGTATGTAATAAAGATGCGGTAAATAAGCTGGTGTCTGGGGCTGCTGATCGAATCAGCAAACTGACGATAAAGAGCAGTGTTGCTGATGGAACCGTGGTATTGGATGGATTGACCGTAACTGGCAATACGATTGTAGAGGGAGGCGGCAGTTCCAGTATTAAATTTACAAACTGTAGTTTGAAAAATGCTTTAAAAGCCAGAAAAGCAAAGGAAGCCAATCCGCTGCATCTTCTTTTTGAAGCTGGTACAGGAATCAATCGGGTGGAGATTGAAGGAGGAAATGTAATTATTACGGCAAATATAACGATTCCTGAGGTTTATGCAAAGTCTTCTGTAGTGTTAAAAGGAATTGGAAAAATTGGCAGTTTGGAAATAGCGGCAGATATCTATGCTGTTTTGTCGGGGCAGATTCAGGCAGATAAGATTAAGACTGCTGCAGGGATAAAGCCAAAAGTAGAGGTAGAGAAAACCGCAAAAGTGGAAGCGGTAGAGGGAGATGCCGTCTTTACAGGAGAAGGAACGGTAAAGGATTTCTATGATGTAGTTTTAAATGCAAATGGAGGATATTGGGAAGTAAAGACATTAAATGAAAAAGGCGGGGAAGTGGTAGAGAAAGTGCCGACTCAGATTTTAAAGGCGAAGAAGAACGAAATCATATCCAATCTTGTTACAGCAGCAGGAATCGGGAATCCGGTGCAGGCAAACGGAGTATTTACTGGTTGGTATGAATCGGCAGATGCAAAAGATGCCGTAGATTTAACAAAAGTTGTAGTGAGTGATAAGGCAGTTCAATTAATGGCAAAGTGGAATATAACTGCAGTAGATCCTGTGGTTAGTACGATTACGGCAACCGTAAGTGGAAGTTCTGTTACAGCGAGTGTGAATGGAACGGCAGCAGAGTTGAGACTGGCAACAGGCAGTGCAGTTTTAGCCGATTCTACCGTAAATGTCAATAATTTTAGTGCAAAAGCAAAAGTATCTTCAGCGGATGAGACAGAGGTAGTGGGGACGGTAAGTTGTTCGGCGGCAGCAGTAAAAGTTGGTCAGCCATTTGCGGTAGTATTTACTCCAGAGGATAAAGTGAAATATAAACCAGTAACAATTTTAGTAACAATTCGAGTAGCAGAAGAATAATGTTTTGATACGTTTAAGTACAGAAGAGTTTGATAGTTTGGAGTTGGAATAATATTGAAATCAAAGAAACTATTAGAGTTTGAAAGGTTTACTTTCAAACTCTAATAGTTATTTAAGTTTTTGATAAACGTTTGGCGGTATGTGCTTGTAGACTGGTGGCATATTGGCGGAGAAAGTCGATACAGTTGTGTAAAATATGATTTTCCATCGTTTCCTTCTGCCAGATTAATAAATCTAAATTGATTACAGTAGAAAGCGGACAGCTTCGGATGCACATGCCATAGGAATCTACCATATCCAATGGAATGGGAGAAACCCACATATAAGTTCCAGGCAGACGCTGCAAAAGATCAATTTGACTGCCTCGATCATATACATAAATCCGGCGAGATGGGATGCCTTGTAAAAGAGGGTTAATATGTGCCATGCTTAGAGCAAGGCTTTGTTGGTCTCCGTGAACAATTTCAGTATAGTGGTATAGATCTTCCTGACGAATTATAGGGAGGGAAGCTAACGGATGATCGGTACGCAGAATAAGCATCATAGTAAAATCCATTAGATGTTCACAGCAAAGTCCTTTGCTTTCTAGCTGCTGTCGATAGTAATTTTCATAAAAAGAGGGCATACGGATAATACCCAATGCACTCTCTTTGGAGAGTACTTGCTCAATGGCTTCTTCTGTATTGGTTTCATGCAGATGCAGAGAGAGTTTTTGATTGGAATCAAAAGTATGGTTCATCCAGTCTGATACGGCACGCACACAATAGGAAGCACGACATACAGAGATGCCAATCGAATAAGTTTTCTCTGGTGTTTGACCGATTCGCTTTAAGTTTTCCATTTGTACTGCGATATCATTTGCATAAGCTATAAATTGTTCCCCTTGAGGTGTTAATGTTACACCTGAAGGGGTGCGGTTAAAAATAGTAATCTGTAATTCTGTTTCAACTTCACGTATCATATTACTTAAGTTAGGCTGTGCACGAAATAAGATACGGGAAGCTTTTGTAATAGAGCCTTCTCGGGCAATGGTAAGAATATCACTGATTTGCTGCAAAGTCACAATAGAAAAGTCTCCTTTCTAGGTCATATGTTTTTTTATATAGGCTATCATTGATTATATATTATCTGTTGTCTGTATACAAGTGGTATTATAAATGCAAAGTAGTTGAGAATGGATATAAGTTTTATAAAAAAGGAGGATTTGTCATGTCTGTTTCTGTTGCAGTGCTTGGCGGCGGCAATGGTGCTCATGCTGCTGCTGCAGACCTAACGTATCGTGGTTTTAATGTTCATATGTATGAAGATGCACATTTTGCATCTAATATGCAAAAAGTATTTGATACCCGTAAGATTCTTATGGCTGGTGCAGCCGGTAATGCAGAGGTTACTTTGGAGATGGTAACATCTGATTTAGCAGAGGCAATAGAGGGGGTAAAATATATTTTTGTAGCGGTTCCTGCTTTTGCACATGGTACTTATGCAGAAAAACTGGCGGAGGTGGTACACCCAGGTCAGATTATTACAATATTTGCCGGGAGTTTTGACAGTTTACTTTTCTGGAAGAAATTAAAGGAGAGAGGAATAGAGGATGTAATAGTAACAGAAACGAATACATTGCCTTATGCAACACGTCTGCGTGCACCAGGTGATATTTTAGTTATGAGTCTGTTTAATCCGCTGAAAATAGGAGTAATGCCTGCCTGCAAGACAAAGGAAACAGTAGAACAGCTGATACAATTTTATCCTCAGTTAGAAGCAGTGGAAAGTGTAATAGCCTGCTGGCTGTCTGGTTTAAATCCTATTATTCATGTACCGGGATGTATATTAAATGCCGGTCATATTGAACAGGCAAAAGGAGATTTTTATTTCTATACAGAAGGATTTTCTTCCTGTGTAGCACGTACAACAGAAGCATTAGATCAAGAGCGGATTGCTCTGCTCAAACATTTTGGTTATGCTAGTGATATTGTAGCACATGGAATAGGCGGTTCGATAAGTACAGATGAGATAAGCGAGGCTATTGCAGGAGATCCTAATTTTGCTAAGATAAAAGGACCCGCTGATTTAAAAAATCGTTATTTTTCTGAGGACATTCCATATGGTATTGCACCATGGGCAAAGCTGGCACATGCTATGGGAGTGTCAACGCCTTTGATGGATAGTTTTGTTTATCTTGGCAGTGCTTTGTTGGGATTTGATTGTTGGGAAAAAGGACAATCATTAGAGGAATTAGGTATTGCTGGGATGAATACAGAAGAATTAAAAAATTATCTGCAGACTGGAAAATAAATCAAGCCTGCAAAATAAATCATAATCTTATAGAAAGAAAGGAAACGATTACAATGTCATTTCGTTCAATAAAACCTGCCGAATTAAATGAAAATTTATTTGATCTAATTGGGAAAGACTGGTTTTTAATGTCTGCTGAAAAGGAAGGGCGTGTTAATCCTATGACAGTAGCTTGGGCTACTATGGGAATTTTATGGCAGAAACCAGTAGTGATATGTGCGGTTCGTCCAGAGCGGTTTACCCGTGAATTTCTGGATGCTTCTGATGTATTTAGTTTGTCTGTTTTTGATAAAAGCTGGAAAAAGATGCTTGGATATTGTGGTACAGTATCCGGGCGGGATGAGGATAAAGTAGAAAAGTCTGGATTAACAGTAGTTCATCAGGATGGCGTTCCTTATTTTGAAGAAAATCGGATGGCTTTTTTATGCCGGAAGTTATGTGTGACTCCGCTGTCAGAACAGGATTTCTTAGGAGATACTGCTTTTACTGGAAAATGGTATGGGGGACAGAATAATGCAGATGGTACTGGCGGAGGATATCATTTGTTATATATTGCTGAAATTACTGATATCTTAGTAAAGGATTAATTTTGGAGTATTATGTATGATTTAGAAAGCAATATTATAAGAAATTAGAGAAGTATTAGGAAAAGTAGAATAAGATAAAAATAGCCTGAGGGCAGAAAATTTTGTTTAAAGTCTGTCCTCAGGCTGTTTTATTAAAGTATTCTTAAAAAGATAAAAATGATTAGAGTTAAATCGGATATTCGCAATCCGCTTTGCTACTTGCTCATAACCTCACAAGGAAGTCCCAACCCCCCGCTTTCGCCTTGGCGGCTTAGAAGCGGGGACTTTAAAATGCCTTTTCTGTAAATTGAATAGATTGTGCTAAACGAATGGCATCTTCTTTTGTAAAATAGGTTTGATTTAGGAAAACAACATATGCAGTTGGATTGTTTTCTTTAGCAAGAAAAATATACCAAAAATGTGACTGAGGGGATGTTGTTTCACCATATTGTAGTTTATAGTCTTCCCATTGAGGAAGAGTAAATAGATCGAAAGAAAATTCTACAAGAAGAGAGGGTACTTCGCATCCATTTACTGGTTCTGGTTCAGAAGAAATCCAGCTATGGTTTCCTAAATAAGAAAAACTTGTTAAATTTCCATTTTCAAAGTGTAACAGTTCGGTGTGGTTAAAGATACCGATACCTCCTGAAGCATACCAAGGTTCTGGTGTAGCATCTCCATGTGGTATTTCTTTATAAGTCTCGGTTTCATCTGTTATAATCTGCCAATCATCAGCAAGGAAGCCAGAAGCTTCATAGCGTCCAAGATGATAGTTTTCTGGAATGGATAACGTCATATATTGCTCCATACAATATTGCTTTTCCAGAAAAGGAAGAATATCGGTATTGGCTTTGAATCTAGGCTCAGAAGAATAGAGCAGCTGCCGATCTTTTGTTTCTAATTCTAGGATAGTAACGGAGTCAATTTCATAACCAATATGTCCATAGGAAAGAGCATTTTCTGGAAGCCAATAACAGATTTGAAGTTCATATTCTCTGTCTAGATAAGACAGACTGCAGGCATATAACCAGGTAAGGGAGGATTTTACTTCAACAGGTTTGATATTTTTATAGATAAGAAAACCATCTAATCCCTGCTGATTGATTAACTGGGATAAATTATTGTCTTGACAAAGCGAAATCAGTGTTTCGATTGTAAAATCTTGCTGTTCTGTTGTCTGCTCAGAAAGAGATTCTGTTTGTTCTGGTATACTTTGTATAGAGGAATCATTTTCAGTAGAAGAGGTGTAATTAAAATTGCTGTTAAAATAAAAAAGAGCAGCTAGGATTATTGCAACTGTAAGAGGAATCCACTTTTGCCAGGAATGAATAGGGTTAAGGATTTGAAATTTATTTATTATAGACAGAAATTTTGTTTTTATAGGTTTCACGGGACAATTCCTCCTTTTTATAATATTTCTTTAGGATAATTCTAAAGCAATACTATAAAAATTGCAATAATTAAAATAGATAGTATAATTTTATTTTCGGGGCTTATAAATCAGAAATTAGAATCTGCTGGAGAAGAGATAAAGATTTTTATTAGGGTAGAAAATCCCCACTTGTTTGTTTTATCCTATGAGAAGTCCCAAAGAGGACGCCAGAGTGTATAAAGAGTACACTGTTCCGCTCTCCGAAAAGCAGAAGCTCTAAGACTTCTGAATTTACTCACATCCCACCGGACGGACCGGGGTGCAATTCGCCCGTACAGCGGGCTAAACACACCCCTTTTTCGGTCACAAGTGCCCGAAAATCCTACTGAATTGACAGAAGTCTAAGAGCTTCTAGCTTTCCTTCGAAGTCACAGTGTACTCTTTATACGCTCTGGCTGTATTGTCCTACAATTTACATTTCTTTTCTTCCATTCCATTTTGTACTTATTTTTTAAATTTTCTTAGTTTATAAATTTGTAATGAAACAATATGGTTTCCTGAATTTAAAATTTAGAGATAAAAATTCTCTATGGGTAAATGAATCAATTTGAAACTTACAGGCAGGAAAAGACAGCTAGAGTGGAGAAGCGATCCTTTTTTGCTGTGACTTCGGAGGAAAGTTAGAACGTCTTATGCTTCTGTCGATCCACTAGG
>CAJUEI010000024.1 GCA_910585255.1 uncultured Lachnospiraceae bacterium | reverse complement strand
CTTGATGAGGTTATGAGCAAGTAGCGAAGCGGATTGCGAATATCCGATTTGACCTTTAGAATTATTTGTATACTTTGCAATAAGATGGATTTTATAATAGATACGGAGGATAATCTGATGATACAGATAGCATTATGTGATGACGACCGAAAGGTGCTGGATGCTCTAGAGGAGAGGATTGCATGTTATGCGAAGGAAAAATCAGTAAATTTATATATCAATAAATTTTATCGGGCAGAAGAGTTAGAGACACAATTAGAGAAGAAAAAGGATTATCCGATCTATTTTTTGGATATATTAATGCCGGACAGAGATGGAATTGAAATCGGAAAAGTGATTCGAAAACAGGACGATCAGGCAGTAATTATTTATTTAACCTCTTCGGCGGATTATGCCCTGCAGGCGTTTGGCGTGTTTGCACAGAGATATTTATTAAAGCCGATTCAGCAGCGGGAGTTTGAAGAAGCGATGGATTTTGCTGTCAGACAGACACTGCAGATGCAGAAAGTGCTGCATGTCAATACAATAGAAGGAATTCGAAATCTTTTCTATCAGGAAATTGAATATATAGAAAATGTTTCTAGAACTTTATATATTGCAGTAGTAAATGGAGAGCCAGTGATTAGTCGATTTTTAAGAAAATCGTTTGAAAGTGATATGGAAGAATTATTGGAAAATGAAAATTTTATACAGGTACATAAATCTTTTATTGTAAATCTTCGTTATATTAAACTTTATAACCAAAGTCAGATTGTAATGTTTTCTGATAAGGTGGTTCCTGTCAGCAGAAGCAGGCAGACAGAAGTAAAGAGAATTTATTTGCAGTATCTGTCAAAGAGATACTAAGAGATATGAAAAAATATTTTTAATGTAAAGAGGATTTTGGCAATGAGGATCTTTCAGATTTGGATTTTAATGAATTCCTGTGTATTTATTATGATTTATTTTTTACAGTTCCTATTATTAAAGTATTCTTATAAAAAATCTGTTTTTATCTGTATCATCTCTACTATACTTGCTGTTGGAGTGGAGATACTGCGGATACAATATGCATTTGATATTGGATGGGTAAAATTAATTGGCAGCGGATCACAGATTATTATTATTCAGGCAACGGCACTTTTGCTGTCTAAGAAAAAGGACAGTTATACTGTTTTTATTGGATTTAGCTCCTCTAATTTTGTTTTGGAAGGAAATGTTTTGGCGTGTGGAGTATGGGTATTTTTTAAAAATTTGACAGCTGCTATGATAACCTGTACGTTGGTTAATATAGTGGTTTTCATTTTTCTAAATTATACGATACGGGAGATTTGCAGAAATGTTATTAGTAAAGAGATTTTATGGTGGCTTTGTCTGATTCCCGCTATGTGTTATATTACCTTTTATTTGTTATTATACTTTCCAGTACAATTTGAACAGAATCGGGAAAGTATTTTTGTAGCGGTATCTTTAATGCTGATGGTGATTTTATTTTATGTTTTGATTTTAAAATATATCTATGCCCGGTTAGAGGAAAAGCAGATGGTCTGGAAAAACAGGGCGATGTATGCCTATGTAGAGGGAATTGCACTTCAATTAGAACAGATAGAGGCAGTAAAGAAAGAATTGCAGATTATACGTCATGATATGCGGCATAAAGATCAGCTTTTAATGGAATTGATTCAAAACCAGAAGTGGAAGGAAGTAAAAGAAGTACTGGCTAATGATATAGAACATTTAGATACTCAATATTTTGCGACATATTGTGAAAATAGTATTATTAACTGCATTTTATACAGTATGGAAAAGAAAGCAAAAAATTTAGGAATTAGGCTTTCTATTAAAAGTGTCGTGCCGGAGGAACAAAAGGTAGATAATTATGAGTTAGCTGTTTTAATTGCAAATTTAATAGAAAATGCGATACATGCGGTACAAAAGTTAAAGGAAGAAGAACAGATCATTAAATTTATGATAAAAAATCGAGGAGGAGAATATCTATTATTAGAAGTGAGAAATTTATGCGATGAAAAAGTAAAATTTTCTCGAAAGACGGGACTTCCTATTTCAGAACAGGGATTAGAGCACGGCTTTGGTATGGTAAGTGTACAGGAATTTGTCAAAAAATATCAGGCAGAATTTGACTGTTATATCGAAAATCGGGAATTTGTTGTAAGAATTTTTATTTCATTTTTAGAAAAATAAACTAGAGTGTTGGTTTATGTGAAAAATCAGGTTGATTATGTGAAGAACAGGGTATATCTGCCTCTGCTATTATTTGATATAATAACAGAGGCATAACTTTTTTGTGACATAATTTATTATAGTTCATAGTTTTGCCAAATTAGAAACCAGAATCAAAAAGCAGACCTTACTCCAGTTTTATTTTCTACGTCCGTTCTCTTTTTGGTTCTGGTTGATTTTATGAAAAGAACAAATCTGAAAGGTGGACCAGTTATGAAGTTGCGGACAAAAATTATGATGATTGCATTGCTGCCGGTTTTAGTTTTGGGAATCGGTATTTTTATTCTTGCAGCAAATCGGATTGCAGATGGAATTTATAATATGGCATATGTTGGGATGCAGGCGACAGCAATGGCAGTAAAAGATATCTTTGAGATAGGAAATCCGGGAAAATACCAGATGGATGAAAATGGAGATGTATGGAAAGGAAGCAGCTTAAATATTACGAAAGCGATTGATATTGTAGATGATATTAAAAGTAATACAGGAATAGAAGTAACAATATTTTGGGGTGATACCAGAATTTTAACTTCAATAGAGAATACCAGAGGCGAACGCCAGATTGGTACAAAGGCATCAGAACAAGTGATACAGAAGGTGTTAGAAAAGGGAGAGGATTATTTAGAAAGGGATGTAGAAATTTTAGGAAAGGAATATGTAGTATGTTATATCCCATTCTATCAGGAAAACTCCAAAGAAATAGTAGGAATGGTTTTTTTAGGAACTCCTCGTAAAAATGTGTCGGATATTGTCTCAAAGATGCAGATACAGATGTCGGTTGTAATTGCAGTGGTTTTGGTGATAACGGCTGTTTTGGTAATCGGACTGGTAAGCCGAATTGTCAATGCACTGGAGCGGAGTATGGGATTTCTGCATCAGATATCAGAAGGAGATTTAACATTTCAAGTAGATCAGGTGATTTTAAAGCGTTCCGATGAAGTTGGTCTGTTGGGAAGAGAAATTTTAAGCTTGCGAAATCAGCTTCAAGTGATTATAGAGATGCTGCAAAAAAAGGGTGAGCAGTTGGATTTGGCTTCAGCAGAATTAAAGGAACAATCGGATGATATCTTAAAAACGATGAAGGAATTAGAACAGTCTGCACAGGAAATGTCGGGAAGCTGTTCCAATCAGGCAGAGGATGCTGGTATTGCAAGCGGCGGTGTCACTTCAATGGGAGAAATGATCGGCAATAATCATACTGAAATTAAAAAAATGTGTCAGATATCGAATAGTATTGATAAGGTATCTAAGGATACCATGACAGAGTTAGGAGAACTAAAGAATGAGATGAAAACGGTGCGAAAGTCGATTGATTATCTAAAACAGCAGACAGATACGACGAAAAATTCGGTGGATCGAATCGGCAGTGCGACTGAAATGATTGCAGCGATTGCCTCTCAGACCAGTTTATTGTCACTAAATGCATCTATTGAGTCGGCAAGGGCGGGAGAGCAGGGAAGAGGATTTGCTGTAGTGGCATCAGAGATTCAGAAGCTGTCCCAACAGGCAAATGAGGCTGTAAAAGATATTAAGGATATGGTCGATAATTTAACCGTTAATTCGGACTGTACGATACAGCAGATGAAAGAAGTACAGATTGTGATTCAAGAGCAGGAAAAAGGAATTCAAAAGACAGAGCAGGTATTTGCAGATGTAAGAAATAAAATCGTAGAATCGGAGAATCATATCAATGTGGTAATTGAAAAGACAGTAAAACTAGAGGAAGTGCGGACGGATATGGTAGCGGCAGTACAGAACTCGGCAGCTATTTCAGAAGAAAATGCAGCCAATATAGAGACTGCCATGCAGATGATACAAAATGTTTATAGGGAGATGCAGATGATAGCAGATAAAACGAATGATTTAGAAAAATTATCTGGAGAGATGAAAAAAAGTATTTATATTTTTCAGATTTAAAAATTTTAGATAGTAATAGGCTCGTTTGTCTGTTTCAAACGAGCCGTTTTTATTCTGTTAAATACTCTGTTTTTTAACTGTTCCATTTTCAAGAACCAGATGACGGGTATATAGTTTTCTGGTTTCTTCCCGTTCCGCATGAGATACTACAATTACGGTTTTGTCTGGATCGCTGAGAAGATATCGTTCTGTTTCTAAAAGAGAACTTTGATCAAAGGCACTGTAGGGTTCATCAAAAATCAAGATATTTCGTCTGGAATAAAGTGCTCTTGCCAATTCGATCTTTTGTTTTTCACCGCCGGAAATAGTCTGTTCAAAATCATTAATTTCTTTTTCATCTTCTGCTTTTAAACAGGCTTTTTTCTTAATTTCTTGGTAGAACTCGTTATCTTCCTCTAAATTTAAAAGAATATTTTCTTTTATAGTTTTGCCAAATACAAATGGATTTTGCGGAATATAGGCAATTTGGTGGGTTATCGCTTCTTTTTCTACAATTTGTTCTTTCTCATCTGACCATTTGAGAAATCCTTCGAAATTTTCATTTAATCCCAGTAAAATTTTTAATAGAGTTGTTTTTCCAGAACCGTTTTTTCCTGTAATCAATAATTTCTCTCCCGGTGCAATAGAAAAGTCAATATTATGTAACACTTGTCTTTCTTCTAGAAAGCAGCTTTTAATAGAGCAATGGCAGCCAAGTTTTACTGCCGAGTTAAAATTTTTTTCGGTTATAGCAATTGTATTTTCAGTAAGCGGATATTCTTCAGAAAGTTTTTTCCGCAATTTTCTGCAGCTAAAGATATTGATTCCTGTCTGAATTGTATCTACTAAAGAGTAAGTCATAGAAGAAGAAAGCTGAAGAAAAGCCATTACCCATCCCAATGTTAGTTTTCCTTGTCCTACCAGATAAAATCCCATAAAGGCAGCAATTCCGCTGGCTAATCGGTTTATATTTTGATTTACAATCATACTTGCTGCCATCTGTTCTCTTTTCTTTGCCCCGAGTGCAGCAATCTTTTCTGCAAATTCAGAATGTTGTCCAAAGATGATCTCTAATAATTGATAATGCCGAATCGTGGCTTTTCCATTTCTGATCTCAGATAAAAAGTGAGTATATTTTTCTTTTTCTTCTAATATTTGCTGTCTGGTCTCGCTGATGCGATCGACTTGCCGAATACTGAATAAAATTGGAATAATCATAATGATAAAGCAAAATAGTCCATATAATATATGAACGGAAAAGGTAATAAAAAATGCAAATAAAACATCTAGACCATAGATAAAACAGTGTATAATTGCATAATAATAATCCTCTTCTAACATAGGAATATCGTGATTTATCGTACTCTCTAGATTTTTTCTCTTATATAAAAAGGCTTTGCTTTTTATATAACAGGAATATACCTGTTCTTTTATACGGCAAGCAATTTCTTTTGAAAAAAGGACTTGATTGATAGTATTCAGATAGGCAATTCCCCAGAAAAAAAGCAGATATCCAATAAAGATACTTCCCAGCAGCCAAGCCTCGTTCTGTTCCATTGGCAGTGCATCCCATAGATATTTTTGGAAGAGAGAGCGTACTACATTATTAATTGCTATAAGCGGACTGGTGATAAGAAGCCAGATGATTCTTATCCGAAGACTTTTCTGTTTCATTTGCTTTTTCTCCTCTAGGGTTTTCCCATAAATTTTGAATGAAAGGTTCTTTTATTAATTGCTGCGGAGTTCCAAAACGAACGATACTGCCTTGATTCATAAAAATCACTTTATCAAACAGCCAATAATTTTCGATTGCGATCTGATGAACAACTTCAATTAATGTTAAATCAGGGATTTGCAGCAGCTTTTGTTCTATATCAAAGTGATGTTTGGCATCTACTGCACTGAAGGCTTCATCTAATACCATAATACTGCGGCGGGAAGCTATGGCACGGGCGATAGCAACTCGCTGTTTCTGTCCGCCTGAGAGAGAAGAGATATCTTCTCTATCTTCTATTTCTTTTAGATCGCAGAGAGAAAGTGCTTCCTGAATGGCTTGGGTTTGATTTGACCGGTTTTGAAAACAGCCAATATTTTCTTTTACACTTCCCGGAAGCAGAAAAAAATTTTGATCTACAGAAGAAAATACAGAAGCAGTTATATTCCAGGGAAGAGAGCTGCAGTCGGTATTATCGATAAAAAGAGAATCCTTCTGATAACCATAATATCCAAGCAGATATTTTAGTAAAGTTGATTTTCCGCATCCATTAGAACCTAACAGTAAAACTTTTTCTCCTTTTTTTATAGAAAGAGAAAGAGATTTTAAAATTTCTTTTTGGTGAAGAGAAAAAGAATCCAGTTTTAATAGTAATTGTTGCTTCATCTGTAGCTTTGGGTCGGAAGTCTGTAAAGTTTCTGCATTTAGACAAGAGTCTGCAGAGTCGGTATTTTCTAAAATATGCTGCAGTTTTTCTGTTATTTTCTGTACAGATTGAACTTGAAACCACGCCGGCATAATTTTTTGAATCGGTTTAAATAGATAATTGGACATTTGAGCAATTAACATAATCTGTGAATAGGTTAAAACTCCGATTGTCATAAAAAAATTTCCGCCAAACATATAGACAAGAAAACTGCACATAAAAAAGACAGCGGTTATAATACTAATATTTTCTTGATTCCATTTTAACTGACTCTGTGTAATATATAATTTTTGAGCACAGTTATGAAATTCTTTTTGCATGTT
The DNA here is from genome assembly GCA_910585255.1 of uncultured Lachnospiraceae bacterium. Classification (GTDB taxonomy): domain Bacteria; phylum Bacillota; class Clostridia; order Lachnospirales; family Lachnospiraceae; genus MGBC114844. The sequence continues at coordinate 19,690 of CAJUEI010000024.1, read as the reverse complement.
TTCCTGTTGTTGATACATTAGAATTGTTTCATATCCATGCTCGGTCTGTTCAAGAAGTGTTAATTGTTCTTTTAGCTGTTCGCTGTTCTGCATTTGATAAAACATTCCTTTTTTTCGGCTTTTAATATTGATAACAGCGATAAAAAAGGAAAGAAGGGATAGAAAAAGTGCAATCCATATATTTAGATAAGAGATAATTCCAAATGCCAATAGATAGAATAAAATTTGTTCGATTAATTCAATTCCTCCTAAGAACAAATTTTCTTCTATTTTCTCGGCATCATTTAATAAAATAGAGCTGTCTACTTGTATTTCTCGGTTTTTCATCATAGTTTTTATTAGATCGATTTTTAGATTTTTTCCTGCTTGGTGAATGGAATAATATAATATACTTTGATGATAAACCGCTATTTTTCCTAAAATTAGATATAAAAATGCAGCTAAAACCATAAAAAAGATTACTTTATAAAAATCTAAGGCATGTTCTGCAATCCAAATTCCGCAGTATAAGATAAATGCTGGGAGCATGGAGTTGAGATAATATAGAGGGAGGGTGATAACATATTTCCAAAATTTAAAGGCAGATAAATATCTTCGAAAAAAGTGAAGCATCGTCAGTCTCCTTGAGTAATTGTATTTTATAAGTTTATTTTAAGTAGAATCATAAAAAAAACCATGACCTATTAGGAAAAAATAATTTTCCAGAAATGTCCTTGTGTTTTAAGATTATAATAGTATACTAAGAAATAGTGGCTTAAAATAATATGTTTATGTTATTTTACTTTTCGAAGGAGAATGAGATGGAAACAGGGGAGAAATGGACAATAGGGGAAGTAATAAGAAGATTGAGGATGGAACAGGGTATATCTGGGCAGCAGCTTTGCAGAGGATTATGCTCTGCTCCTACTTTTTCAAGAATAGAAGCAGATGAGCGGGAAGCTGAGATCATGATGTTAGAAGTAATTTTGGGACGGCTTGGATATCCTCCAGATAAATTTGAGATTTATGCGGGAAAAAAGGAATTTATTTTATATGATCTAAGAACAAAAATGCGGATTTGTCAAGAGAAGAAAAAAGATCATGAATTGGAAGAATGTATCGAACTATATCAAAAAATGCAAGAAGGGATACTTTCTAAATTAGAGGAACAGTTTCTTTTTCGAATGAAGGGTTTTTTAGAATGGGATAGGGGAAATGTAAAACAAGGAATTGATTATATAGAACAAGCAATTACTATTATTATTCCAGAAGGATGGAAAGAAAAATTAAATCAATATATTTTAAGCAGTGAAGAGTTAGAATTATTAGATGCATTGGCTGAAATGTACATACAACAGAAATGGTTTGATAAGGCTTATATATTATTACACGAACTCTATTTGTATTTAGAGCAAAGTTATGAAAGAAAACTTCAAAAAATAAAAATGTATGCGAGAGTATCTTATCAAATGGCTTTGGTTTTAATTAAATTCCAAAAGATAGAAACAGCCTATATAACTTGTAAAAATACACTTGAACTGCTTTCTAAGGCAGGAAGTCTTCACCAGATACCAGAATTATGGGAATGTATGGGAAACTGTATAGAAATATTTGCAGAAAAAAATTTTGCTTTAAAAGAACAAGGAATAGCATGTTTTCAACGTTCTTATTATTTATATCTTGTAAAAAATCAAGTAGAAGAAGCAAAAAAAATAAAAATACATTTGGAGGAAGAATATCAGTGGGAGTGTATCAAATAGGGGAAGTAATTAAACGTACTAGAGAAAGTCTTTCTATTACACAAGAGGAATTAAGCAGTGGAATTTGTTCGGTAAGGACTCTTTCAAGGATTGAAACTGGAAAAAATACACCAAATCGAACAACTTTTGAGGCTTTAATGGAGAAGATGGGAAAAGAAGGAAAACGATATCTTCCTTTTATTAGGAGCAATGATATAGAAAATTATATAAGAAGGGAAGAAATTGAACAGTTAATTCATATTCATAATTATAAACAGGCAGAACCTAAATTATTAGAACTAAAAAGAAATCTCAATCAAGAGGAGCCAGTAAATCGCCAATATATACTGCGGATTCAGGCTTTAATAGATAAAAACTTAAATAGAATTAATATAATAGAAGAAAGACATCAGTTAGCAGAAGCATTACGTTGTACAATAGTAGATTATAAAGAAGGAACGATACCAAATAGTTTTTTTTCAAGACAGGAAATTCTGATTTTATGTAATATTGCCGGTTCTTATTATGAAGAAAATAATTTTCAAAAAAGTGTAGAATTGCTTCGGGATTTACAAAATTATTTTGAGAATGTTTCTATTGATATAAAAGAGCGTTCAAAAAGTGAGAGGCTGGTATTATCCAATTTAGGACAAGCTCTCTGGCATTATGGAGAAAAAGAAGAGTCATTAAAAGTTATAGAAAAAGCAATTCCATTAGCAATTATGGGGGATAATGCAGGAAGTTTGTCAACTCTTCTTTATGATCTTGCTTATGGAGAACGAGAATTAGGAAAAAATGAAGTATGTTGTAAGGAAAGATTGTTAGAGGCATATTATGTAGCTGAAGGTTGTCATAATGTAGGCTTAATGGAACATATTAAAAATTATATACAAAAAAAATATGCCATGTCTTTTACTGAATATTTTAATTATTATCTATGTTATAATCTATGTAAGGAGTAATTTGAGACTCATATAATTTGTAACACCAGGTATAATATTAAAACATAAAAATTTGATAATTCCAATGTTTATATCATATCTGAAAAAATTATTATAATAAAGGAAAGGAATATAATGTTATGAAACAATTTGACAAAGAAATTAATAGGATCTTTAAACCTTTACAAAAGATCCAGATTGTAACAGCTATTATCTTTATTGTAAATACATTTATTCGCTATTTTCTTTTAGTAGAGATTCAGCAAATGACCGATAGTATTTCTACAAGAGTGGTGGATATTACATGGGGATATTTAAGGGATTGTGTTGTTTTGGCTATTTTATTTTTTCTTTTAAATTGTATTTGTCAATATTTATATAGAAACTTAGAGTATACCAGTCATTATTCTTTTATGGAAAATTTATTTGCTCTATCTTTGGAGAAAGATTGTTCTTTTCATGAAAAGTATGTATCTTCTAGTCTACTATCTATGATTAAAGATGACAGTAAGTTTATTTCGGATTGGAAAAGTACAGGAATTATTACTGTGATTGGAAATATTATTAGTTTTTTATTGGCATTTGGAATTATGCTGTACTATAATATATGGATTTCTATAGCCGTTTTTCTTATCATCCTCCTTTGTTTCTTATGTACACAATATATTAGTAAAGCAATCTCCCATCAAAGATATCAGCTGCAAGTTTCGAATACAGAGATTAGTAATCGAATGGTAGAAAATTTTAATGGAATCAAAGAAATAAAACAATATAAAAAAGAGACATTTTTTAAGAATCAATTATCTCATTTTATAGAACAGAATTCTATTCCATATAGTAAACGTATTTCTCGTCTTTATTCGGCATTTACTTCTACTTATGCTATGTTGGTAATTACACTGCCGATTTTTTCTATCTTAATTGGAGTAGTACTAATCTTAAAAAATCAGCTTACAATTGGAGAATTGATTGCTATTTATGCTGTTGTAAGTACCTTACAAGAACCTGTTCAAGTGATTCCTGATTATCTGAATCAAAGACAACAGGCATTAGCGATACAAGAAAAAATTATGCCTATTTTAGAAAAGAATCGAACGGTTTATTCTGTAAAGCAATTGGGAGAGATGGCTTCATTTACATTTGATTCAGATGGTTATCGATTTGAGGATGGAAAAACCATTCTAAAGGATGTTAGATTTAAAGTGAAAAAGGGAGAAACTGTAATCATAAAAGGAAGCAGTGGAAAAGGAAAATCGAGTCTGTTTCAATTGATTTCCCGTTATTATAATCGGAATGGACAAGAAGTGAAAATTAAGTATAATGGAATTGAGATAGAGACCATTGATCCGAATGTTTATTATGATCATGTAATGCAGTTACAGCAAATGCCTTATATTTTTAAAGATACGATTTTCCATAATCTTACAATGGGAGAAACGTATTCAAAGGAAGAATTAGAGGAAGTGATACAGACAGCTTGTTTAGAGGAACTGATTGAGGCGAAGGGATATGATTATCAGGTGGAGCAGAATGGAGAGAATCTTTCAGGAGGACAGAAACAGAGGATGGGATTAGCAAGGGTATTATTGAGAAAACCAGATCTATTGATGTTGGATGAACCGACAAGTGCATTGAATCCAGAATTGGTAACAGAACTTACAAAAAAGGTAATAAGATATTGTAGGAAAAATCAGATAGCTTTATTATTGGTTTCACATCAGGATTCCTTTGAACGATATTTTCAGAAGGAACAAAACGAACAGGTAACGATCATTTCTGTTTAATGAATAGAAGTGTAGGGAAGATAAGAAAAACTAGATAAAAAGAAGATGTGCTGGTTTTTTGAACCAGCACATGGTATTGTTATAGGAATTTTTTAGCTTTTTCTTTGGAAATTAAAAAGTTAGACATGGATAAAATACCTCCTGATGTATGCTTTTGTTTTAATTTATGATTAAGATAAGTAAAGTATATAATAGATAAAATAGATTATCAATTTACTTTGCAGATTATAGAAGGTAGTCAGAGTTTCAAAGCATGGTAAATCAAGTAATTGGAGAAATTTTACAGTATTGTTAGTAGACTTTCTGTAACGAATAAAAACCATTTTATAATAAAAGTAAAAAAACTACTTTACAAATAAGAATTTCTGTATTATACTACACCTATCAATTATCTAATAAAGTTATTTCTAAAATAAAATATAGGAATCAAATTTTTCCCAAATGTAGTAATAAAATATGGCAGGATATGCAGTTGTATTTTGCATAGGATTTTCCGTTTGTGCTGTTTGGTTTGATTGGCATAGTTTTCGAATACCAAATCGTTTTATTTTATTTGGATATTTTACAGCATTTTTAATACAGATGTTATGCTTAGACAAAACAATAACACAAAAATTGCTTTACCTGATAAGCGGAGCAGGATGTCCGATTTTTTTTATGGGGCTGGTCTGGAAAGCAGGAGGAGTTGGAGCAGGTGATGTAAAATTATTGTCTGTTTTGGGGACAATTCTTGGAGCAAGGGGGATCTTATGGTGTTGTATTATGGCATTGGCGGCAGGAGCTTTTATAGGGATAGCAGCGAAAGTCAGAAAGAAAAAGAAATTTCATTTTTCAACAGCAGTGTTAATCAGTATACTCATATATTTTTTCCATTTATAGAATATTTTTTTCTCTATAAAAAATAATTTTTTCTCAATAGTAAGTTGCCGAATCACTGAACACCTAATTAATATTGCTGATAAAATTTGAAGGATTTTTTGTACAATATCAGGCATGATAACTGACAAAATTAGGAAGAAAGGAGGAAATGGGGGAAATTGGATATTAGATAGTTGAAAATTTTAAGCAGTAAATAAAAAGGATAAAGGAATAAGACAGCGGGATGGGGAAACGGGATGAAACGGATATTAGTAATTTGTGATACAGAGGAGGAATATGTCAGAAAGTTAATGCGGTATCTGAATGAGTGTGGACAGATACCATTTGAAGTACAGGCGTATACCAACTTGGATGTATTTTTGGAAGCAGCACAAGAAAATCCGCCTGCTGTGCTGTTGATTTCTGCGGAGTTAATAAAAGAAGCAGTACAGAATTTAGGGGTAGAACATATTTTTCTATTATCGCAGGGAGAACCAATAGAAGTATTCGGGGAATATCCTTCTATTGCAAAGTATCAGGCAGCGTCTGGTATTATGCGGGAGGTTATGCAGGACTATATGGGGTCTATGCAGGCGGTTTCTGCGATAGCCGGAGCGGGGCAGTGCCGGATACTGGGGATTTATTCCCCAGTAAAAGGCTGTGGAAAGACCTGTTTTAGTCTTGCTTTAGCAGGACTGAAAGGAAAGCAGAAACGGGTATTATATCTGAATCTGGAGGGACAGTCAGGATTTCGCTATTTGCTGAAAGAGAACCAAGCAACAGATATTACGGATGCACTTTATTATTTTAGGCAGCAGAGAGAAGGCGGATTGGAGCGAATTCTTGGAACAATTCAGCAGATAGATACGTTTTCTTATATTCCGCCGGCATTTTATGAAGAAGATATCAAATCTGTAGACGGGCAGGAGTGGGAAGTATTTCTTAAATGGATGGCAGAAAAAACCAGTTATGAAGAAATAATACTGGATATTGGAGATGCAGTACGAGGAATCGGTCGGATTTTAAATTTATGCAGTCAAATCTTTATGCCAATAAAAACGGACTTGTTCTCACAGGCAAAACTTTCAGAGGCGATGGAGGCATTAACAGTTTCTGGATTTGGAGAGTTAAAGGAACGAATGGTGCAGATAGAAACAGAATCGTTCGAAAAATTTGAAAAAACAGCTGCAGGGAATATCTGGGATAAGATAAAAAATGAGTCTTATTTGGAATGGATACAAGGATGGATACAGTAGAAGCAGGAGGAAGTAAAATGGGAATGGAAATGCTGCGGCAGCAGGTATTGGAACGATTGGATCATACAAAAGAGGCAACCGATGAAGAAATTTATAATTGTATTGATGAGGTTTTAATACAGGAGAGCAAAAAAACTTATCTGCCTCTTCAGACAAGGATGCAGCTTCGCAAATCTATTTTTGATTCTCTTCGCCGAATGGATGTACTGCAGGATTTATTGGAAAATCCGGCAATTACTGAAATTATGGTAAATGGCTATGATACGATATTTGTAGAGGAACAGGGGCAGATTCGAAAGCTGGATGCCCGTTTTTTATCAAAAGAGCGGTTGTCTGATGTGATTCAGCAGATTGTTGCCCGTACAAACCGAAGAATTAATGAAGCAGTTCCTATTGTGGATTCTCGTTTAGAAGACGGTTCTCGTGTCAATATTGTACTGAATCCGATTGCCATTAACGGACCTATTTTAACGATTCGAAAGTTTCCCGAACATCCGGTAACAATGCAGGATTTGATTGGATGGGGGGCGTTAAGTCAGGAGCTGGCAGAATTTTTTGCCGATTTAGTACAGGCAGGTTATAATATTTTTGTCTGTGGTGGAACGGGTTCCGGTAAAACTACTTTTTTAAATGCGATTTCTAATTATATTAAGAAAGAACGTGTAGTAACTATAGAAGACAGTGCAGAGCTGCGGCTGTCTTCAGTAGAAAATTTAGTGCGGTTAGAAACACGAAATAAAAATGCAGAAGGGGAGAACGAGATTACAATTCGTGATTTAATTCGCTCTAGCCTTCGAATGAGGCCCGATCGAATTATCGTTGGGGAAGTTCGTGGGGAAGAGGCATTGGATCTTTTGCAGGCTATGAATACAGGACATGACGGCTCATTGAGTACGGGTCACGGCAACAGTCCTCAGGATATGTTAAGCCGTTTAGAGATTATGGTATTAATGGGAGTGGAGATGCCGATTTCTGCAATACGTGCACAGATTGCTTCGGCAATTGATATTTTGGTTTTTCTTGGAAGGCTGCGGGATCGCTCCAGAAAAGTTTTAGAAGTAGTAGAGCTGACCGGATATGAGAATGAACAGATACAGATTCATTCGCTGTATCGATTTGTAGAGACTGGACAAAAGAAGGGAAGGATACAAGGGGAATGGCGGGGAGGCAGAAAGAATCTCAAGATGAGAAAAAAACTTCTGGCGGCCGGAATCTGCTGGAACGAGTAAAAGTAAAAAAGAGAAAAAAAGAAAAGGGAAAGCTGACAAAAGAAAATGCCGAACATTATTATAAAACTTATCAATTTACATTAAAAGAATGGTTGGGTTATGGCATACTTTACTTTGCTGTAGTAACAATGATAGGCTATCTATTCTATAACAGTATCTGGTTTTCTGGTGTTATGATTCTATTTTTATTTCCTTATTATAAATTAGTACAAAAAAAAGAGACAGAAAAACGTCTGGAAAAATTAAAGTTAGAGTTTAAAGATGCATTAACGGCACTGACGGCATCTCTTCATACTGGTTATGCAATTGAAAATGCATTTCGGGAGGCGTATACCGAATTAAGTCTGCTGCATGGAGAACAGGCATTAATTGTACAGGAATTTGACTATATGTTAAAGCAGATGCATGTCAGCCGAACCGTAGAAGAAGTGGTAGAAGAATTTGCAGTGCGGAGCGGACTGGAAGATATTCAGAATTTCTCTCAGGTCTTTTCTATGGCAAATCGCAGTGGAGGGAAGCTAATTTCAATTATGGATGCGGCGGCAGAAACGATTAGTCAAAAGATTGAAGTGGAACGAGAAATTTTAGTGATGATTCAGGGAAAGAAATTGGAACAGAGGATTATGAGTGTAGTTCCAATTGCTATGATTGCCTATCTGCGGATTGGAAACGGGGCATTTATGCAGGTGCTGTATGAAAGTTTGGTCGGTCGAGCTGTAATGAGCGGATGTCTGATAGGATATATAGCAGCTCTTTGGCTGGGAGAAAAGATTATGGCAATAAAGATATAATTTGATATAAGATGGAGAGAAAAATGGATGATCGGATAATAGAAGCAGTGCTGGAATTTTTGGCAGCAATGATTTGTATAGGGATTGTAATATGGTTAAGACGGACTCGAAAAAATATACTGGAAAAACTGCATCTTTCTGAGAAACGGGAAGAAGAATTAAGTTATCTTGCTCCTTTAGAGCAGGCTGGTCAAAGAAGAAAAAGATATTGGGAGCAGAAAATTACGATTTCTTTTTTGCTTGCTGGAGGAGGATTTTTATTTGCCGGATTTCTTACGGTAAAGGGGCTGACAGAGCAAAGGGAAAGTATATCTGCTTTAAGCAGGAATGAAACCGGAAAAGGCACACAGCGATATACCTTATATATAGAAGGAGAGACAGAGCCGGAGACCTATTGTTTGGAAGTTGCGATTGAGGAGAAAAAACCGACAAGGGAGGAAGCGGAAGAACAATTTTTTTTAATTTATGAAGAACTTCGCAGGGTAATTGCAGGAGAAAATCCGTCTTTGGAGGAGGTCTATGAATCACTCTTTCTGCCGGAGAGATTGGACGATCTGGGCTGTACAATTCAGTGGATGAGCGACACTTGGGAGATAGTGTCGGCAGATGGCGAGGTAAGAAATAAAGAACTTTCAGAGCCGTGTGTGGTATACTTGACTGCTGAGGTTAGTTATGGGGATTATCAGGATATATTTTATTTTTCTGTGCAGGTCTGTCCTAAGAGAGAAGTGGAGGGAATCTGGATTGATGAAGTAGGAAAACAGATTTCTTTGGAGGATAAGAAGGATTTGGAAAATCCTATGGTAGCACTGCCGGAAATAGTAGGAGAGCAGAAGGTGAAATATTACCATTCATTACAAGAAAGCGGGTATTCTGTGGGACTTTTGGGAGCTGCTGCAGCCGGAGGATTATGGATTGCTGTGGATTATGAGATACCAAAGCGGAAGAAAAAGCGTCAGGAGGAATTGACACGGGAGTATTCAAAAGTGGTATCTAAACTAACCCTATTAATTGGAGCCGGAATGAGTATTCGCCTTGCTTGGGAGCGGATTGTAGAAGACAATATGCAAAAGCAGAACTTAGGGGCAGCGGAACAGGAGATGCAGGTAACATATTATGAATTAAAGCAGGGTGTGGCAGAAGGCATGGCTTATCGAAATTTCGGAAAGCGAATCGGACTAAAGCCTTATCGAAAACTGGGAAATCTGCTGGAACAAAATCTAAGAAAAGGGACTGCAGGATTAACCCGTCTTTTGGAGGCGGAAGCGGCGGAAAGCTTTGAAATCCGCAAAGGCAGAGCATTAATGGCAGGAGAAGAGGCTTCTTCTAAATTGCTGATTCCTATGTTTTTTATGCTGTTGATTGTATTGGTTATTTGTATTGTACCAGCGTTGCTGACATTTTAAGCTGAGAATAAAAGATAGGGAGGGAGAAAAGATGCTTCAGACAGTAAAGAAATTTTGGGAGGAAGAAGACGGGGTTGGAGTAGTAGAGATTATTTTAATTCTTGTGGTATTAATTGGACTTGTATTGATCTTTAAAACACAGCTTCGTTCGTTGGTGAATAGTATTTTTGAACAGATTCAGAAGCAGTCGGCAGGAATTTATTAGAGATATCTAAAGGGGAATTTATGAGGGAAAGGGCATCTGTAACAATATATTTTAGCTTACTTCTTATGATTTTATTAGCTGTAATTATTACAACGGTAGAATCGGCAAGACTGGCAGGGATTCGTGTCCGCTGCCAGTCGGCAGCTGCACTTGGTTTAGAGTCTTTATTAGCAGATTATGCAGCACCGCTGTTTGAAGAATATGAACTGCTGTTTTTAGAGGCAAGTTATGGAACAGGAGAAAAAGAGGCTTATCTAACTCGATATAAGGATTACGTTTCTTATAATGCAGACTGTAATTATAATGGTTATACAGGAAATGACTGGTATCGCTCAGAGGTTATAAAGGCAGCGGCAGAAACCGTTATTTATGCAACAGATAAAGAGGGAAACGCATTAGAAGAACAGGTTTGTGCAGCAGTAGTAGGAGATATTCCGTTCAATTTCTTGGAAGAAGTATTAGAAAGGTTAGAGTTAAGCAACCAGTGCGGGCTGCTGACAAAATTTTTTGACGGTGTAAGCCATATGTCGGATAAAGTAAATAAAGTGGATAAGGCAGTTCAGAAAATTTATGAAAAGGTAGAAGAATTAAAAGAGCTTCAAGAGGATTTGGAAGAGAAAACGGAGGATTTAAGGGATCTGATAGAGCGGCTGGAAGATGCACAAGAAGACTATGAAGATGCTGAGACGGAGGAAGAAGAGGAGGAAGCATGGGAGGATATACGATACTATAAGAAACAGATTGCCAGCCTGAAAAAAAGTGTATTGGATCAGCAGGAGAAAATGCAGAGGAGTGTTAAAACAGCGGTAGAACAAGAAGATATTTATAAAGAAAAAACACAGGAAGTATCCGAAAAGCTGACTGAATTAAGGCAGGAACTTTTAGAGGGAAAAGAGGAGGAAGTCAGACCTGAAATAGCAGAAGCAATTGAAAAGCAGACAGCGGATATCAGGAGGTTTTCCGGCGGAGAAGGAGATATCTATCGGGTAGAGGCAGCGGAAACTTCTCTGCGGGATTATAAGGAAATTCTAGCGGAAGCTATAAGGGCAGTAAAATCAGTCGGATCGGATGAAAGTCAATTTCTTGCTGCACTGGAAGAACAAAACAGCGGTTTTTATCAGTGCAGAATGTCTGAGACAGAGATTTTATTTGATAATCGCTATCAGAAAACATCGGACGGCAGTATATTTCAGACAATTAAGGGACTGCTCAGTCAGGGAATGACAGAATTTGTAATGAAGGGAAAGGAGATTTCCACTTCTATTTTAGAAAAGGAGGAACTTCCTAGTGCAGAATATGGAAAAGAGACGGGAATAGCAGATTTTTTTAAAGAGCTGTTTTGTTCAGATCAGCTTGCAGAAGAATGGATAGAGGCCGGAAAAGAAACTTTGCTGACAGACGAATATGTACTGCAGTATTTTATAAATGCTGCAGCCGAAAAAAAGGAGACAACAGAGTGGCAGCATGTTCTTGCTTATGAGGCGGAATATGTGCTGTGCGGGGAACGATCCGATCGAAAAAATCTTGAAAAGACCATACAGCAGATGGTGCTGCTGCGGACAGGAATGAATGTAATCTATCTATTGTCGGATACAGAATCGTGCTCACAGGCACAGGCGATTGCAATGGGGATCGTAGGCTTTACCGGGATGATGGGATTGGTTCGGATAACACAGCTTTTACTTTTAGCTGCTTGGGCTTATGGAGAAGCATTAGTGGATGTACGGAATTTGGTAAATGGAGGAAAAGTAGCCTTTTTAAAGACAAAATCAGACTGGAAACTGGGACTCTCTGAGTTGAAAAATCTGGGAAGTTTAGGGACTTCTTCTTCAAAAGATGCGAAGGGACTTGATTATCAGGGATATATGCATATATTGATGATAAAAGAGAACCAAAGTCAAAAGTTATATCGGATAATGGATCTCTTACAGGCAAATATGCGTCACAATGGCTGGGAAGGATTTCGGATGGATCGGTGTATTTATGCACTGCAGATAAAAACAGATTTTTTGGCAAAGCCAATGTTTTTAAATATTAGTCCGTTTGCAAATTTAGGAGAGCTTGAAGGCTATTCCATTCAGACCATACATGGAGATACTTATTAAAAATAATAATTTGGGAGGTAAAACAGAGTGTTTTTTCTGAAAGATATGTTTCATTTGGTATGCCATCTGCTTTCTAATTGTAAATATAAAATCGAATTTCCTCTCCAGGTACGAAATAAAAATAGAACTAGAAAAACTAGAAATAAGGAACTTTCAGGAAAAACATTCTCTTTTGCCTCTCAAAACTCTCAAAAAATGAGAGGTAGTCTGACAATAGAAGCTGCATTTGTTATGCCGATGATAATCTTTTTAACCGCCTGTTTTAGTTATCTTATGATGATAATGGGAGTACAGATAAAACTGCAGGAAGCATTAGATATGGCAGGACGCAGACTGGCAGGGTATGCTTATGTCTATGAGCAAATAGGAAAGTTTTCTTCTGAAACGGAAGTAATGCAGAAAGAGCCAGGAATAAAAGAATTGCTGCGATATGGATTAAGCAGTGCTTATGCCTGGAAATTGATAAGAGATTATGCAGGAGAAGACTGGCTAGAATACTATGGAATTGTAAATGGAAAAAACGGAGTTTGGATTAGCGGAGGGGATATGCTTTCTGAAGATGGCGTAATTGATTTGGTACTGCACTATATAGTAAAGATTCCTTATCTTCCAGGTGAAAGTACAGGGATTCATCTGGTTTCCCGCTGCCGGGTAAAGGCATGGACAGGGTTTGAAAAGAGAACAGAAAAGACGGAGGCAGAGACAGAAGAAGAGACTGTTTATATTACGGAAACAGGAACCGTATATCATACAAATAGTAATTGTACACATCTAAAGTTAAGTATAGATGAAGTTGCACTATATAATTTGGAATATATAAGGAATCAAAATGGAGGAAAGTATTATGCCTGCGAACGCTGCTTTCGCAATCATACAGGGAGCAGTGCAGGGAAAGTATTTATTACAAAGACGGGAGATCGCTATCACAGTGATATGGGATGCTCGGGATTAAAAAGAAGTATAACAGAGATACCGATTTCTCAGGTAGGAGATCGAAAGAAATGCAAGAGATGTATACAAAATGGAGGCTAAAAATAAAGGAGCATAGAGATGGCAGCAGGAATATGGAAAGTTGTCTTTTTAGGGGTATTAAGTATTGCGGCGTGGCAGGATAAAAAAGAGCTTAGCATCAGCAGAACATTCCTTATTTGGTCAGGAATTTTTGCTGTATTAGGGAGAATTCTGACAGCAGACAGAGCGATTTCTCTATTGGAATGGGGATTGTCACTGCTGCCCGGGATAATTCTTATAGGGCTTGGATGGCTGTCAAAGTGGCAGATTGGTATTGGAGACGGGATAATAATTTTAATAATGGGACTTTGGCTGGGAATTAGGGAAACTGTTGCGGTATTATTAATGGGAATGTTTTTATGCAGTATTGTTTGCGGAGGATTGCTGTTGCTTCGAAAGGCAGGAAGGAAAACCAAAGTTCCGTTTGTCCCTTTTTTATGGGCGGCTTATCTGATAGGGAGGGTGCTGGGATGAAGAAAAGATGGGAGGCTTTTTATACAGTAGAGGCAGCGTTGGTTTTCCCGGTTTTATTTTCAGCACTGGTATTTTTATTGTTTTTAACTTTTTACGCCCATGATGTTGTAGTGCAGAAAGCGGTATGTTATGAGACGGCGTTAGAAGCTGTACATGGAGGAATACTTGAGGATACCGGAATGATTCGGTGTGTTCGTCTGTCAGAGGAAGAACTTTTTCATTATGCACAGAAAAGACTAGATGCAGGGATTATAGACGGAAAAGAGCGAAGAATTACGGTGAATCTAGAAGAGAAAGAAAAGCTGGTAAAAATTGAGGGACAGGTGTATGCAAAGGCAGTTTGTGAGGAACTTCATATGGCGGATTTTATCCGAAATATTCATCGTATACAGACAGTAAAAGAAAGGGTAAAGGAGGAGCTGACATCGGCAGAGAAAGCACATGGTAAGTAGATTTGAACGGAGTGGAAAAGCAAATTATTTGGTTCTTTGCACAGAACAAAAAGAAGAAAAAATGGCAGATCATATGCTGCTTCAAAACGAAATCAAAGGACTGCTTCCGGTAAGGATTGAGCGGATAAATGGCTGTAAGGAATATTACTATAATATTTCTTCTAAACATTCTTTGGGCAGTATTGTAAAGAAGGGGAGTTTAGATGTGCCGAAGATTCGGCTTTTAATTTATACTATTGGAGAAATTTTAAAACAATTTCATGAATATATGTTAGAGCCAGATGGAATCTGTCTTTCTGAAGAATTGATCTATACAGCACTGCCGGAGTGGAATCTGCAGTTTTGCTATTATGAAGAAGACGGAAAAAAATTTTCGGAAAAGCTGCGAAAATTGTTACAGTTTGTAATTGAATATGTGGACTATCAGGATAAAGAGGCCGTTACACTTGCCTATGCCTGCTACCAAGCAGCAATGCAGGAAAACTTTACATTTGCTAAAATAGAAGAGTGTCTTTTAAAGGGGAAAAAAACGGAAGAAAAAGGCAACATAGCAGAAAAAGAAAATAGAATAAAAGAAAAAATAGGCCAAAGTGCCACGGTTCGATTGGCAGCAGAACCAAGAGTGCAGAGTGAGATAATGGAAGAGGAAGCAGAAGAGAGCAGTTTTGATGAGGAGAAGGCAAAGCGAATCTCTTGTTATATTATAGGAGGAGGCTGTCTGCTTACAGGGGCTTTGTGGTTTGCTGCATCGGAGGGAGTGTGGAATATATGGTTTGGAAAAAATACTCCTATTTATTTGGCAGCTTTTGGAATCGTGCTGACTTTGGCTGTATTTATTATCTGGATTGTTATAAAAAAGCGATGGAAAGAAAAAACTAAACTGATAACGAAAGAAGTCGTTTATCCGTTTCATCAAAATCAAGAGGAAAAGAATATAGAATCAAAAATACAGATACCAACAGAACCACATGTAGAACAAGCAGCAGAACCAGATCACTATTTGAAAGAAAAGAAAGAAGAATCGGATTACAATGAGAAAACGGTACTGCTTAGTTATCGGGTGGAAGAAGAACATAGGCTACTATTCTCTTGTCAGCAGGAATATCCTTCTATTGAAATTAGGGAATATCCCTGTTCAATCGGAAAAATACCTGCATTGAATCAGGCAGTGATTGCACATGAAGGGATTAGCCGAATTCATTGCAGTATTCAAAAGGAGAAAGATAGCTATACGATTACTGACAGAAATTCTACTAATGGTGTAATAGTCAATGGAAGACGGCTGCTTCCTAATGAAACAGCGGAGCTTCCCATTGAAAGTGAAATTGTGCTTGGAATATTGCATTACATTTTTCGTTAAAGCGTTGACATCAAAGTTCAGACATGATAAGGTTGACTAAAGGGATATTCAGTTTTCGGATTTTAGAAAACCGAACTGATTGGAACCGAAAATGTCAAATGAGGAGAGAAAAAGTACATGGTTGTGCAGCGTTTCGAGAGTATGTTGGAAAATGCTCAATTTAATAAAATTGAGTCCAATCTGCCAAGGATGAGGATGTTTTATCGGGTATATTCGGATAGGGTTTATATTTTTCATGTATGTGATGCTAGGGAGGGAATGTTTTTTGACCGGTCTTCCTATCAGAAGATGATTCGGCAGATTCAGGAAGAGTTTTTTCAAAAGGGATTTTTTCAGATTCAGATCTTATCTGTAATTTTTACTGCGGATATGAAAAAGGCAAGGGAGCTTGCTGATTCAGGAGAAGCGGTTTGGATTGTAGATACGCTTTGTAATAGATTAATGATCTATGAAAGTCAGCCTTCTGATTTTATGGGAATACGAGAATATTTTGAAAGGATGCTTTCTGAGGCACCAGTAGAAAAACCCCTCAAGAAGAAAAATCGATATATTTCTCTATGTAATAGTGGTATTGTAATTATAAATGTTCTGATTTTTTTCTGGTTAGAAGCAAAAGGAAATACAGAAAATGCCTATTATATGATAGAGCATGGGGCAATGTATGTGCCGTATATGGTAAATCATGGGCAGATGTACCGCTTATTTACTGCAATGTGGCTGCATTTTGGATTTGAACATTTATCCAGCAATATGTTTTCTCTTCTGCTTTTGGGGGATAATTTAGAACGTGCAGTAGGAAAAGGAAAATATATATTAATTTATCTGCTGAGTGGGTTAGGGGCTTCTATGTGTTCGTTTCTTTATAATTTTATAACTGCAAGCTATGCTGTCGCAGCAGGTGCTTCCGGTGCAATTTTTGGCGTAATTGGGGCTTTATTTTATGTAGTAATAAAAAATCATGGAAAATTGGAAGATATGACAATTTTTCGTTTAGGAATTTTAATTGTCTATATCTTATATACGGGAATTACAACCCCAGGTATTGATAATGCCGCACATATTGGCGGATTGGTGATTGGGGTTTTATTGGCAATATTGCTTTATCAAGGGAGAGAGGGAGAAGTAAATGAACGTTAATATTTATTATGGAGGACGTGGAATGGTAGACGATCCGACTCTGTATGTGTTGAATACTATAGAGGAAGTATTAGAGGAGCTTCGCGTTCATACTACACGCTATAATCTGCATGAGATTAAAAATGGAGTTACTGCTCTTCCGCAGACGCTAAAGGAGGCAGATGGAGTGGTATTGGCAACAACAGTGGAATGGCTTGGAATAAATGGCTGGATGCAGGTATTTTTAGATTCTTGCTGGTTTTACGGGGATAAAGAAAAGATCAGCAATATTTATATGGTTCCGGTTGTGATGTCAACTACTTATGGGGAACGGGAAGCACAGCTTTCTTTGGTAAATGCATGGGAGATGTTAGGAGGAAAAAGCACAAAAGGGCTTTGTGCCTATGTGGAAGATTCTGTTTCTTTTGAAATTAATAAAGACTATAAATTGATTATCGAAAAACAGGCGGAGGATTTATATAGAAGTATTTCACAGAAAATGAAAATACTGCCAAGCAGTACGTATGCGATTAAACAGAATATTTTAAAGGAAAGTATGGATTTTACGCCGCAGGAAAGCGAGCAGTTATCCAAGTATGCTTCCAACGATGTTTATGTAAAAAAACAGAAGGCAGATATTGAAGAGCTTGCTGGATTTTATAAAAATATGATGGAAAGCAATAAAATAGATATAGAGAAGCCTTACTTAGAAGACTTTAAACGTGTCTATAATAAAAAGGCAGGACTTCGGGCAGGCTGCCAGATAGAATTGTTAGATAAAAAGAAATTGATTTTGCTAAATACCAAGACAGATTCATTAGAATGTAGCTATGGAAAGCTGGAAAATCCTGATATGACAATTCGTTTAAATTGTAATATTTTAGAAGATATTATAGCAGGACGTTCCAGCTTTCAAGCAGCTTTTATGAAAGGTGATATGACGGCAAAAGGTGATTTTGCTATGCTTCGTCAGTTTGATCAGACGTTTCCTTTTTCCTAATCGGCAGGCAGAGGGTAACAGTTGTTCCTCTGCCTATTTTGCTGTCAATCTTTAGATGTCCGTTATGGGCATAAAAAATTCGGCTGCAGATTGTCAGTCCCAGTCCAGCATGCTGCGGTTTTTCCGTAAATAGTGGTTCACATACATGAGGAAGAGAAGACTCGGTAATTCCATCGGCATTGTCTTGAACACGAATTTTATAAAATTTTTTTGTAGTTTGGAAAGAAACCGTAATTTTTCCTTTTTTTATGTTTTCTTTTTCCTTTATGGCTTCAAAAGAATTAAGCAGAACCTGTGCAACGGCTTCTGTAAGCCGCATATCATCTCCATAGTAGTTTAGATACAGGGGGATACTTTTAAGAGATACTATTTGTGCTGCTTCTGGGTATTGAGAAAAACAAATCTGTACTGCCTGATTAAGAACGTTATTTAGATCACATTCCCGCATCTTTAATGCTGCAGCTTTATTGTATTTAGATAGGCTGTTTAAATAGTGCTGAATATATTTCGTATCTGATTTTAGATCAGTCCAGTACTGAAAATTAGCTGCTTCTGGATGCTGTGCTTCAATAAATTGATAAGAACTATTTAACAGTGTTAATGAATTTAATAAATCATGTGAGATTCTGGAAAGAATCTGAGTCTGTTCTGCCTGTAACATATTGTAGCGGCTTTCATAAGTACCGTTAGACGATGGCAGAAATTGAATGGATAAAGTATTTTTTGTTGTTATCATATGCATAAACCTCCTTGAACATTGTTAAGTGTAGCATGAGAAATCTGCTACAACAAGTATTAGTAATTTACAAAATTCGACACTTTGTCAAATTTTAGGAGAAAATGACGATTAGGATTCGACAAAAGAAGGAATTGCGAAAGAGAAAATTTTAGAGTAAAATAGATTATAAAATAAGTTTTGTTATGGGTTATTTTATATTTCCTGTAACAAATTATTTATTAATATAAATAGGAAAAGGAGAAGAATTTTATGGCTGATAATTGTATTTTTTGTAAACTGGCAAATGGCGAAATTCCGACAAGAACTTTGTATGAGGATAATGACTTTCGAATTATTTTAGATACCAATCCTTTAACTTATGGACATGCTTTGATACTTCCTAAGAAACATGCAGAAAATCTATTTGCACTGGATGAGGAAACAGTAGGAAAAGCCCATCAGTTAGCGAGACAGTTTGGCGCTAAAATGATGGATATATTAAAAGCGGATGGAATGAATATCTTACAAAATAACGGACTTGCGGCTGGGCAAAGTGTATTTCATTTTCATATTCATCTGATTCCAAGGTATAAAGAGGATAAAGTTACACTGGGAATGGAAAGCAAAAGTGAATCGAAGTATGATTTAGATGCTTTAGTAAAAGAATTTGAAAATAAGGCGGCTGCAATCCCGCCGGCTTTAGACAGTGGGTTAAGGTAGCCAAAAGTGATAGAAAGAAACTGTTTGTATCAAGACAACTATCAGATGATATAAAGAAACTTTCGTATGAGATATGCCAAAAGTATAAGGTGATTATCAGATATATGGAAACAGATAAAGATCATATTTACTACATGATAGAAACAGAACATAAGGAATTGCTGCACACGAAACAAAATATCGGACTGGATTTAGGCATTAAAGATTTATGTATTACATCAAGCGGGGAAAAGTACGAGAATCTCCCAATAAGAAAGAAACAGGAAAGGAAGCTGTCTAAACTGCAAAGACAGCTTTCCTATAAAGAAAAAGGGAGCAGTAATTATCACAAAAAGAGAAAACAGATAGCATTATGCCATGAGAAGCTCACAAATACCAGAAAAGATTAGCAGCATAGGATTATGAGGAAGGAACGGAACGGATTCCGAATTTCTTTTCACATATATTTTTAGTTAAATCGGATATTCGCAATCCGCTTCGCTACTTGCTCCTAACCTCATTAAGGAAGTCCCAACCCACCGCTTTCGCCTTGGCGGCTTAGAAGCG